>CASDWR010000170.1 GCA_949284665.1 uncultured Rikenellaceae bacterium
CGGTCGTACAAATGCCAGTTCCCATCGATAGAGGCGGCCACTACATTTTCGGGACCGTACCAATCCATATCTTCATATTGGCATGGCATAATCTCTTTGCCTTCCCGGTCGATGAGTCCGAATCCCGAAACGTCGCGCACGACGGCACGCCCTTCGTAAAAATCTCCGGCAAAGAGATAATCGTTATCGCAAAGCCGTGTGCCGTTACAGTCGATATAGTTCCATGCCCCTTTCTTGCAGTAGCAAATCAGGGTGTCGCATACGGGACCGGTGTAATCGCATTCCGAAGGATCTATTCTCAACGAAAGGTCTGTTTCGGCAGCGGCGGATGAATAATTTGTTACCGGTCTCTGTGACGGTACTTCGATAAAATCGGGGAAAAGATCGCGATCCGAGAGAATCAGATCGTTCAACAGCGGCATCGGAGAGAAGGCCGTACGAGCCAATTTTACCAGCAAAAGGTTCAACTCATCACGCGCCCCTGGTTTTTCGGGGCAGTACATCGAGTCGATGATACGAATGAGCGTTTCGGAACGCATGAATTCAGCCTGCGTGAGCAGGTGTTTCCCGATCGTGTTGAACCGTGAACGGGTGAGAACCTCTTTGCGGGCGTTGAACAACGGGATAAGATTCGGTTGGCAGGCCGCAATGAAGAGATACAAAGCGATCCCGGCCAACGCATAGAGATCAGCCGAGGGTTCGTGTGTCGGGGAAAGCGCATAATCTGCCAGTATGGGTTCACCGTTTGGAGTGATGAAAAGTCGTTTTCGCTTGATGTTCCCATGGAACAACTCTTTTTCGGCAAGGGTACGGCTCATACGGGCAATGTTTTCGAGAAGTGACCGGAGCGGTTTGCGATTCGATTTGAAGAGATGACTGCGAACGAAATCCGTCAGGTCCGTTCCGCCAGACGGAACAGGCTGGAGAAGAAGGTCTGTCCAAATTGATCCGTGTATTGAATCGTTTGTAAAGAGTTCTTCCGGTTTATAAGTGCAAGGTAGGAGGTAACTTCCTTGTAAATGGGTTTGTGCTGCTGCCGTTTCGATGGCGAACCGTTCCGTTTCGCAAAGTTGCGGCAGACAGGTTAGTTGAAACGGGACACCTTTCAGCGTAACGGCGAATGTGACGTAACGACTGTCGGTTTTGAAAATAGGCTGTCCTGTTGCGTCGGTCACGGGAATGAGTCCACGCAGGGTCCGCAGGCGATGATTGTTGTCGATCAGGCTCTCCGAAAGAGCATGTATGGATGGAATATTGCGGATCACAGGTTCAGGTTTACACTGATGGTGCCGATGTTGAGCATGGAAATGATGTCGTCGAGGGTACAATTGTAACCCGTGGTGTGAAGTGAGGAACCTTTCGGCATTTGACGACCGGTCAAAGGAATTTGTTCCTGGGGTAAAATACTCGACATTTCATAGAGAAGACGTGCATATTTATTGGTGGGCAGATCTTCGGGCGAGGCAGGGAAAAGGATATTCGTCCGATTTTCGTCGTCGGCTTTCGAGAGATGGATATTGTAGAAAATCGTATTGCCGTCATTCGTGCCGGAGGCCTTGATGGCTTCTGCGGTGCGCAAAAGGGCATTGTGATCTGCATCGGAGGCCTCGCCGTCGGTAATATTGATCACTGTGGGCGGATAGCTGTCGAAATGTTTGGGCGTGCGACACCATTTGCGAAGCATTCCTTCGGCCTCTGCCAAAGCTCGACGCATGGGGGTGCTGCCGGAAGCACAGGGTTGGAGCCAATATTTGACTTCGGAAACCGTTGTCATTCTCTGCCCGTTCGGCAAAGTGGTTTGGTGTATGTATTTTCGGGTCTCGACATGTTGTCGTGCGAGTTCGGACGGAGTAGTAAAGGCTCCATGCGTCGATAGCAGGGGACAGACACGGTCGTCGCCGTATCCGATGATCGCGATGTCGAAATAGTCCCTGATACCCAAGGGTTTTTTGCAATGATTGATTAGTTCGGAGATGAACCGGTTGACGATAATGGCCAGCGCTTCGGCTTTTGTCATCTCCGTAGTACCGAAATATATCGGTTCGGCCGTGGATCCTGAGCGGTCAAGCAGTAACAGGAAAGCTGTACGGTGTTGGTCGGTTATTCTTGCGGAATACATGTTCGAGTGGAATTTTGCAGTAATTCGGAAACGGGAATTTCCCGCGTGTCGCCTTGCGTGTCGCATATGCGGACCATACCGTTTCGTGCCGTAGAGGCCTGACGGTAGCGTTTGTCGGAGATTGGATAACCATGTCGGTCTATATACATCCACATGTTGCCTTCGCGTACGGCGGCGATTCCGCAGGAAAATGATTTGATGTGGTTGTATCGCGAAGCATCGAGAACCGTATGCCCACGGGGGTCGATATAACGATTTTCACCATCAACGGTAACTGCGGCGATACCTTCCGAGAATTCGAGTGCACGTTCAAACAGCGGCGGGATAACCGTTTTGCCCTGTTCGTTTCGATAACCCCATCGACCTCTCTCTTCGAACAGCGACAGCCGGACATCGGGACAATCGGGGACGGCAAGTGAAGAAAAGAGATCCGTAAGACCGTCCAGTGCTGGGGTGGAAGAAGCGAGCAGAGACGCCATGACACTGCAAACGAGTTCTCCGCGGCGAATGAAGAGACGTCTGGCTGTATCGAGAATCGCCGATTTGCCGGTAACTATTTCAGAGGGAGTGAAAAGCGAGATTTCGGCCCGCGAAGCGCAGTATTCGCGCAATTCGGCCGAACCGGCCAACGCATGAAGGGTGACAGACAACAATGCCAGTGAATAGTCGTCGATCTGTTTGCCTGTCATCTTTTCGTCGCGCAACGGATGTTGATAGAGAGGAGTTCCCAATTTGCCGGAAGGTGCTTCACTGACATCCGGAATGTACATCGTTTCATAGTCGATCAGCATCATTCGGTCTTCTCCGGGTATGACGACGATATTTTCGGGTTTAATATCTCCGTGAGCCCATTCCTGCCCGAGCAGTGCAAATGCAAAACGGTCGAATGCATGTGCCAGTACAGAAAGTCGTTCGCCGGAACGACGGTGCAGAGCTTTGAGTATTTCGTATTCGAGAGAGATCGGATACCAGTCGGTCAATACCACATCCTGGTACGCTCCTTCCGACGAGTTCAACGATACGTAAAGTTCTTCGGGCAGATAGATTGCCGGGACGAGCAACTCGCTCGGATGAGAAGCAATGTGACGATAAATTTTGCGGGCTTGCAGATCGGGTCTTGTAAAACAACGGAGTGCGAAACTACGGTCGGCGATTCGCACCTTGAAGACAGCTGCGCTCCCGCCAGCAAGCACGATTGGATTTCCATATCGGTCCCGTTCGCATTCCGGATGATCGAGCGTACGAAACATCCCCGTAGAGTAGACAATGCTGTCCGTGTATTGGTTGATGGAGGGAATTGTCATAAGGTTCGGTCGCATTGCATATACCGTCGGATCGTTTTATCGGATTGACCCGGCGTTCTTCCGGCGAATGAAGAACGGGGCCGTATGCAATCTTCGGGCTTTCAATGCAAAAATAATCAAATTAACGAAATCTGCATATAAAAAGACCGGAAAGAGTATGCGGACGGAAAATTCGTGTTATTTTCGTACCTTTGTCGTATTCTTGTTTGCCCGTTCGGTGAGTGTCGTGAATGTTTTCGCTGGCAAGGAGGCGAGAAATGCGATATTCCTTTTGCAGGAAGGCCGTAAAACCGATACGGCAGAACAAAGAGATAAGGTACAAACAAAAGGAAAAGAGAGATAGCAAGATGAAGAAAGAGTACGAAGCGTTGGTGAACGAGTTGATCGAACTCGCGATCAAGGAGGATATCGGTGACGGAGACCATACGTCGCTGGCAACGATTCCGATGCATCATCGTGGCAAAATGAAACTGCTGGTCAAAGAGCCGGGTATCATTGCCGGTATCGAGGTGGCCCGGATGGTTTTTCGTCGTCTCGATCCCGAGGTGGTTGTCGATCAGCGAATCGAAGACGGATGCCAGGTAAAACCTGGTGATATCGCCTTTTATGTCGAAGGGCGAACTGTTTCGTTGTTACAGGCGGAGCGAATCGTATTGAACATCATGCAACGTATGAGTGGGGTAGCCACACAGACAGCGGAATATGTGAAACGACTCGAAGGAACGGGATGTCGTGTGATTGATACACGCAAGACGACTCCCGGTATGCGGGTGCTCGAAAAAATGGCGGTTGCATTGGGCGGAGGAGGGAATCATCGAATCGGGCTGTTCGACATGATTCTTTTAAAGGACAACCATATCGATTTTGCCGGGGGCATCGGAGCGGCTCTTGCTGCCGTACGGACCTACCTGAAACGCGAACATCGGGATTTGAAAATAGAAGTAGAGGTGCGTACGCTCGAGGACATCGATCAAGTGTTCGCGGCAGGTGGTGCCGATCGCATCATGTTGGATAATTTCCCGGTGGAACGAACCATAGAAGCCGTACGGCGTATCGCAGGGCGTTGCGAAATCGAATCTTCCGGTGGGATTACCCTCGAAACGTTACGCGATTATGCACTTTGCGGAGTCGACTTTATTTCGGTCGGTGCGTTGACGCATCACATTATAAGTTTGGACATGAGTCTTAAAGCGTGTGAGTAGATGATGACCCGGAGAATCATTTCGTTTTTTTCGTTCATTTTTTGTTTGAGTTCTTCTTTCGCACTTGTTGCCGACGAACTGGAAACTTTTGCGGATTTGAATAAACTTCGTGCCCGTACGGTTGTCGGTTTCCGGTCGATGAATGACGGAGAACATTATACCGTCATGCAAGGTGGGAGTATCATCCGATACGATTATGAAACGGGATTGTCGGTGGATACGATTTGTCCGAGCCGGATACTGGCGCCTTTTATTCTCGGATCGGGCAGCGTAACCGACTATTGGTTCAGCGACAACGAACGCAGAATTCTCTTCAGCATAAACAGTCGTCCGCTTTATCGACGTTCCGCATTCTCGGATTATGTGATTTATGATCTCGATACGCATCGGGTATATCCCCTTACCGAAAAACGGAACATTCGTTACGCCCTTTTTTCCCCGGACGGTGAACGGGTGGCATATGTGTGGGAAAATGATATTTATATCAAGAATCTGGATACGGATCGGGAGACGAGAGTGACACAGGATGGCAAGATCAACCATATCATAAACGGGTTGCCCGATTGGGTGTATGAGGAGGAGTTTTTTATGAACAAAGCGTTTGCATGGTCACCCGATGGCGATAAAATTGCCTTTTTGAAATTCGACGAGAGTGAGGTGCGCGAGTTTTCCATTACCCGGTTCAATCAGGAACCGGTAACATCCGCAAAAGAAAAATCCGAAAAGGAGACGGTTCCGTTCCCATTGTATACTTATACTTATACTTATAAATATCCGAAGGCAGGAGAGAATAATTCGCGGGTGTCGTTGTGGGTATACGATTTGGGCGGGGGGACAGTGTCCCGTGTGGACATCCCCGGAGGCGATGACTCTTTTTATTATCCGCGTTTTGGTTGGACTCCCGACGGAAACGTATGGGTTTCACGGCTAAACCGTCATCAGAACCATCAGGAAGTATGGATGGTCGATCGGAAGGGGCGTTGTCAGATACTTTATGAGGAACGGTCGCCGGCATATATCGATGTCGATGAAACCGGACGAAACTTGTTCTTCTTGCCCGACACGAAACATTTTATCGTACGGAATGAGACGCGAACCGGCTTTTACCACCTTTATCTCTATCATATCGATCGAGGATTTGTCCGTGCCCTTACGTCCGGACCATGGGAGGTGACGGAGTTGTTGTATGCCGATTCGGAGCGGGCATACTATCTTTCGACCGAACGATCTCCGTTGAGACGCGATCTCTATTCGGTGGACCTGAAAGGAGGAAACAAACATCGCATGACCGATGAAGAGGGAACCTATCGGATCGCTCCGAGCAAGGGTTTCCGGTATTATGTGAGTTATTTTTCGAATGTATCGACTCCGAACACGGTTACGCTTCACGATCGGAGCGGGCACTTGATTCGAACTTTGGAGGGCAATGGTGAACTGAAACAGAAGATTGCGAACCTTAATCTTTCAGAGAAAGAGTTTTTCACCTTTGTTACCCCCGAAGGATATGAACTGAACGGCTATTTGGTGCGTCCGACCGATTTCGATTCATTACGGAAATACCCGGTGTTGATGACGCAATACAGTGGTCCGGGTTCGCAACAGGTGGCTGACAAATGGCAATTGGATTGGGAGGATGTATTGGTACGCAAGGGATATGTGGTGGCCTGTGTAGACACTCGTGGGACCGGTTACAGAGGAGAGGCATTCAAAAAATCGACTTATGGACGTATGGGTGAGTACGAAACGGAGGATCAAATATCGGCTGCCCGTTACTTGTCCGGTTTACCGTGGGTAGATGCGGATCGTATCGGAATTTACGGTTGGAGTTATGGCGGGTTCATGGCTCTCAACGCAATCCTTAAGGGGGCAGATGTATTTAAAATGGCTATTGCCGTTGCACCCGTAACGTCGTGGCGATTTTACGACTCCGTTTATACGGAACGTTACAACGGCTTGCCACAAGAGAATGCGGTCGGATACGATGATAATTCTCCGCTAAATTTTGCTCCGTTGCTTCGGGGGCGCTTGCTGTTGATGCATGGAACGGGCGATGACAATGTCCATATACAGAACAGCTATCGCATGTTATCCGCATTCATTGCCTGCGGCAAGCAGGTCGACCTGATGGTATTTCCGGATGACAACCACTCCATGAGACCTGAAGGGCCTGTCTATATACGACAAAAGATGGTGGACTATTGTTTGGAAAACCTTTGATCGTTTGCGATATCGGGTATTCTCGGAATATAGTCGTGCGATCAAAAAAACATGATAACGAAGGCACTGTCCATTTGAGGACGGTGCCTTCCGCTATTTGAAATGTGAACCGCCGATGGACAAAGAGAATAGGCCCTATCCACCCACCCTCTCACTCCATATACGGATATGAGCATTTCACCTTTTTCTTTTTCGATGACAGGAGAATGCGATTAATTGTTCTTTGATGGTGTCAACGGAATCTTTCTTCGATGATACGCCAGTCGATTCTTGACCATATGGCTTTCAGATAGTCTGCCCGTCGATTACGGTAGTCGATATAGTAGGAATGTTCCCATACGTCGACGGTCATCAGTGGCTTCAGCCCTTCGCGTAATGGGTTGCCTGCATTCGATTCGGCAATGATGTTCAGCTTTCCCCGCTTGTCTTTCACGAGCCATGACCAACCCGACCCGAAAAGTCCTGCTGCAGTTTTGGTGAACTCCTCTTTGAACTTGTCGAAAGATCCGAAATCGCGATTGATCGCTTCGCTCAATGCCCCGGTAGGAACCGGTTTTGGGTTGGGTGAGAGCGTAAAGAAAAAGAAGGTGTGATTCCATACCTGAGCCGCATTGTTGAAAATAGGGCCGGATGCGGATGCTATGATCTCTTCGAGCGAGGCATTCTCGAATTTTGTGCCGGGAATCAGCTTGTTGAGATTGTCGACATAGGTTTGATGATGTTTACCGTAATGGTATTGCATGGTCTCCTCGCTGATTTGAGGTTCCAATGCATTCAACCCGTATGGTAAAACGGGTAATTTGTGAATGGTTGCGGTAGCTAACATGATTTTATATCTGGAATTTTAAGGTTAAAACACAGGTATCCGGAATGGAATATCAAGAATTATACCATGTCTGGAATAACACGATCGAAAGTAAAAGGTTCTTATGCTGTTGCCAAAATGGTCGAATATATGGTTTTTCATAGATCGGAACTCCGATTACGAAAGCAAATGGAAACGAGACCTCTCTTCGAACACCTTTCTTTCCGTTGGCTCGTTTTTTACAGTCCGTTTGGGACCAGCCCCAAATTGTTGATTGACTCGTTCACCGCCTGCAATGAATCGTATGTGCGTAATACGTCGGAGTAGTCCCAGAATTTGATGTCGTCTTTGATTTCTCGCATTTCTGCGATCTCCTTTTTTATCTTTTCGATCTGTCGTTGATCCGATACGGCGACGATTCCCTGTACGGCTTTATTGTTTTTTGCACGGATCAGATTCAGAATGAGGCTGTCGATCGATCCGGATGTTTGTACTTCAAAAACGTAGATCACACGTCCCATGTTCCCGATTGTTACTTCCCAAATTGCGTCAACGACGGCTCCTGAAGCTACTTTTTTTTCGACTTCAGCTCGAAATCCGAGAAAACGACCGATATCGGCCAGTTTGTCGCGTATGTCATTGTGGACGAACAATGCCTCTTTTTTCCCTTTCGGTGAAAGATCTTCATCTGTTTCGATCGGTTCGGGATTATTTTTGTTTTTCAGTTCCTGCCAGAAGAACGAATTCAGCGTCAACATGTTCGTTATTTCAGAACAGCCATTCTGCTTGGCAAAAACAACCATTTCCCGACCTTGGCCAGAGAGATATTCATAAGTTTTGCCTGTCAGCTTCGCCTCGTATCGGGGCAATTTTGGAACCCGTAACAAACGGAAAGCGTCATACGTACGCCTGTTCCAAAGCAGATACTGATCGGGCCATGCTTTGCAAAGTAATTCACTCATGATGGCAGGTCCGATCCCTTTTACTTTTGACCGAAATGTGTCCCAGCGTTTTTCAACCGATTCCGATCCATAGATCAGATTCGAGAATTGATCGCGTAATAACGACATGCCATTGGCCTGTATGATATTGTCGACCTGATAGTGTCGATTCCCCCACATGGTCATTGCCCACAACGGGGCGATGCAGTCAAATAAATCTTCTTCATCCATTTGTTCCAGCCGTTCGCGTGTGAAGGACTGTACTTTCAATGCAAGTTGTTCCCGTTCGTTCCGTTCTTGTGTCGCAATGGAACGATTGGCTGCGAACCATTTGCTGTAGTTTTTTAGGTATCGGTTCAATGCTTCGGTATTCATAGAAGGTGTTTTTTATAGGTCCGGTTCAAAGGGATTTGGAATTGCTATGTTTTTGTCGACTCTGTATGTCATGTTTTTCCCTTTGCGGCTGTTTTCCCGGTACTCTCCTTTCCCATGACGGTCAAAGTTTCCGTATCGTTACCTGCGATATTTTTAAAAAGAATATGGCTGTTAATTATATTGTCGATACACGATTTTGTCTGATTTCCCCTTTCCACAAAGGTATAAAATGTTTTTATATAATTGATAAATAAGAGGTTGTTTTTTGGGGATGAGTATTGTCCTATTTTTATCTGTTGCCGGCGCATATCCCTGTTCTTGGTATTTTGACGACAGGACAAAATGAATTTTCCCTCATACGCTATTAAGCAATATGAGGGAAAATGGGAGAATGATGGCCAAGGGGTATTTAGGTGCCTTCCTCACATAATGGCCATCAGGAATTGAGGTATTATTCGAATGCTTTACCGATGGAAAGGAAATCCTCTGCGACCAATGCTGCACCACCGATCAGTCCGCCGTCCACATCCTGTTTTGCAAAAATTTCTTTTGCGTTTGAGGGTTTGCAGCTTCCACCGTAAAGGATCGGAATTTGTTCAGCAACATTGCCGAATCGCTTTGCAAGCACTTGACGGATATACGCATGCATCTCTTGTGCCTGTTCGGAAGTGGCGGTTTTGCCCGTGCCGATCGCCCACACCGGTTCGTAAGCGATAATCAGTTTTTCGAACTGTTTGTCCGAGAGGTTGAATACCACCTCTTCGATCTGAGTCTTGACAGCATCGAAATGTTTATTTGCCTCCCGTTGTTCGAGGTTCTCGCCCACACAATAGATGGGAATCAGGTTGTTCGCATAAACCTGTTCCATTTTACGATTGAGCGTTTCGCTCGTTTCACCGTAATATTGACGGCGTTCGGAGTGCCCCAGGATCACATATTCGCAACCGAGTGCAGCGATCATTGATGCAGCCACCTCTCCTGTATAGGCTCCTTTTGCTTCAGCCGCACAATTTTGCGCTCCTACGGCAATTCCCGTACCTCGAGTTGCTTTTACCACCTCACTCAAATGGGTGAAAGGTGGGCATACAATGAAATTCACACATTCGCAAACCTCTTTCTTGCCGGCAGCTA
>CASDWR010000171.1 GCA_949284665.1 uncultured Rikenellaceae bacterium
TCGTTTTGCCGGCCTCGACCGTCACTTCTCGGGTTACGGTTTTGTAACCCATGTAGGAGAAAGTGACTTTGGCCTTGCCGGGCAAAAGACGGTCGTATAAAAAACGACCGGTAGGTAAAACCGATTCGATCGTATCCGTAGCCGTCTCGATCCGAATGTGAGCATTATAGAGAGCAACATAAAACCCGTGGATCGATTCGCCCGCGGTAACATCGCCGGCAATGGTCCCATACTTTTTTTTCTCATTTACATCCTTTCCCTGTGCAAAAGTCTGGACGGATGCAAATGAAAAAAACAGCATACAGATCAGGCATTTTTTCAATACATCGTAATTGTGTGTAATGTTGTTTTTTGTACGGCCATTTTGTCGGAGATTCCCGAAAGGCTTTTTCAGATGGCAGGTTCTCCGATACCGGAAAGACAAACCATGATAAATTTGACAAATCATTGGATAAATGAGGTTTTTTGAAAAACAGTCACGTTTCTTCCCCCCCCCATTAGGGAAAGAGTTACGAATACAAATTTGCACAAAAATCTTGGGAAAACAAACTTTATCGCTGTTTTTTTGTGTTTTTACATTAAAAGGTGCATGCGGGTGAAACTGCTGTATCGTTTATCCGAGAATCGGGATTGGTGTACCATCCGAAGGTGGCACCCATAAAAACACAATGCAAAAGGATACGAATCCGAAAAAAAGAAAGGCGACCGTGGAATTTTCGCGACCGCCTTTGCAAAGAGCTGTTGACGAGGATTGAACTCGTGACCTCTTCCTTACCAAGGAAGTGCTCTACCACTGAGCTACAACAGCAAGACTTCAACCTTCCCGGGCTGCAACGACTCACATAAAAAATTATCGGAGTACATTCCGGTTTCGATTTCGGAGCACAAAATTAGATACCATTTTTTAATTTTGCAAACCATTTGACGATAATCTGTAAATTTCCCTATATTTGTAGAATATAGGATATGGCATCCGCCCATTCAGGCGAACTCAATGGCTGTGTTCTTGCCTTTCACTATATATGTGACCAGATAATTGTCAGTTATGGAACATTCGGAATCGTTCAAAAGGATCGTCGTATGGCTGTTGGTTCTTTTTTTTATTAATCTGGGTTTTCTGGTAGCAGTCGTTCCGAACAGAACAACCTTTTTCCTGATTCTGATTGCCATACAGGCAATCGTCGGAATCTATTTCGCAGTCATTTCGTTCGGATTGCTCAAACAGGCAGGAAAGGCCGAAAAGAAGCCAACCGATAACCGAACACCAAAGCACACTTAAATATCAACAATTTCATTATTAAAGAAACCTTATGAAAAAAATTCTGATCGTGGGGGCCGGAGGCCAGATCGGTTCGGAACTGACCCGTTATTTGAGAAATATCTACGGAAATTCGAATGTCCTTGCCACGGATGTGCGGGAATGCCGTGATCTCGGAGAAGACGGCCCCTTCGAAGTGATCGATGCACTCAATGCCACCCAATTGGCGTCGGCCGTAGCCCGTAACAACATCGATACGATCTTCAATCTGGTCGCATTGCTTTCGGCCGTGGGAGAACGGAATCCCCAAATGGCCTGGGGTGTCAATATGGGAGCCCTGATCAACTCTCTCGAAGTCGCACGCCAACACCATTGCGCACTTTTCACCCCAAGCAGCATCGGTGCATTCGGCCCTACCTCCCCGAAAGACCATACACCACAGGATACGATCATGCAGCCGACCACTATCTACGGTATCTGCAAAGTGACTGGCGAACTGCTCGGCAATTACTATAATCTCAAGTACGGGGTCGATACCCGAAGTGTTCGATTCCCGGGCATTATCTCGAATGTCACCTTGCCCGGAGGAGGCACAACGGATTATGCCGTCGAAATATATTACGAAGCGATCAAAAGCAGAAAATATACCTGTGCCGTTCCGAGTGACGTTTATATGGATATGATCTATATGCCCGATGCACTGAGGGCGTGTGTGGAACTCATGGAGGCCGATCCCCACAAACTGATTCATCGCAACAGTTTCAATATTGCCTCAATGAGTTTTACACCCGAAATCATCGCCGATGCCATCCGCCGCCGTATACCCGATTTCCAGATGGATTACTATATCGACCCCGTCAAACGCGAGATTGCCGAAAGTTGGCCCAACTCACTCGACGATACCTGTGCCCGGGAAGAGTGGAACTGGAAACCGGAATGGGACCTTGAACGCATGACCGACGACATGTTGCGGGTAATTGCGGAAAAGGTCGCTGCCGAAAAGGAGTGAACATCCGCTGAGCGACACAAGTTTCAAGAATTGCCGCTCTCTTTTCAGGAATCTCGATTCGATAAGGATTGTGCGCATGGTAAATATTCGTCATGCGCACATTTTTCCTGCTTCATGATCTCGGAAATCCCTTCCATCCACAAAGCCGATATTTTGAACACATTATGGGAATACGCCGGGAAGCATCGACATCCGATTCGTGTCTCGGATGAAAAGAGGAACATTCGGACAAAATACGTGAAACGGCAACGGATCGGTGCACCGATCGTGCACTAACATCATGCTTCATCCACTCCTTGCAGCACATCGGGCATGGGGCGCAACCGATAAAGTTGGTCGCGCAGGCGAGGCTTGAATCCCGCTTGGCGGATAGCCCGACAGATACCGACGGCATCGAACCGATTGGCAGCGCCGGCCGAAGAGACGACACGCTCTTCAATCATAATCGACCCCATGTCATTGGCCCCTCCATGGAGGGCCATTTGGGCGGTTTCTTTCCCTACGGTCAGCCATGAGGCCTGAATGTTGCGGATATTGTAGAGCACAATGCGGCTGATTGCAACGATACGGAGATATTCAAGCGGTGAGAAATGTGCGACAACCCCTTCCCGTTCAAGTTGCGTACCCTTACTGCAAAAAATCCAAGGGATAAAAGCTGTGAATCCCAACGCCCCAACCGGACGTTCTTCCTGTAAATCTCTAATTTTTAAAAGATGTTCGATGCGGTGGGCCGGGGTTTCCACATGCCCGTACATCATGGTGGCTGTAGACGGTATCCCGATTCGATGCGCTTCACGCATTACCTCTATCCATTGAGTGGCGGACGGTTTCCCGGGCGATATGCGTCGTCGCACTTCGTCGCACAGAATTTCCGCTCCTGCCCCCGGTAGTGTATCGAGACCCGCATCTTTCAATCGCAAAAGCGTGTCCCGTATCGATAATCGGCTGATGCGGGCGATGTGTGCCACTTCGGGTGCACCCAGTGCATTAAGCCGCAATCGGGGACAGTACCGCTTGAGATCGCGAAAAAGTTTTTCATAGAAATCGATGCGCAAACCAGGATGAAGCCCCCCTTGCAAAAGCAGTTGGTCACCACCCAAGGAGAGTGTTCGGTCGATCTTCTCCATGTAGTCATCGATTGAGGTAACATAGGCCCGATCGTATTCGCGGGGTGTGCAATGGAAATTGCAAAATTTGCAGCCCGAAATACACACATTCGTAATATTGACATTTCGATCGATCTGCCATGTGACCGTTTCGGGATCATCAACCGCCGAACGGCGCAACGTATCGGCCACGAGCATCAATTCTCCGAGCGGGGCATCGAGATAAAGCCGCAAAGCTTCTTCGAAACAGAGCGGTTCATACGACAGGGATTTCCCATATATTCGATCGAGATTCATTCGTATCCGTCCAATTCGGCACAAAGATACGAAAAGCAGGAAACAGACAAACCACCCCGATCGAGCTTTTTTGCAGACACAACTCCTCTGCGATCGGTGGGGGGGGACAGGGATGTTCGCATCGCGGCCGGATCTCGGAACCGCCCGACTGCACACGGAGCGTACGAAACGGAAAACCGCTCCCTGTGTACACAGGGAGCGGTTTTCCATGTTCACATCGCGCGAGGGATCAGATGATTCCTTGCTCGACCATACTTTTGGCCACTTTCATGAAACCGGCGATATTCGCCCCTTTCATGTAGTTGATATAGCCGTTCGGTTCGGTCCCGTATTCCAGACAGGCAGCATGAATCGATGACATGATCTGATGAAGTTTTGCATCGACCTCTTCTGCCGTCCAATTATGCTTCATGGCATTCTGACTCATTTCCAATCCGGATGTTGCCACTCCACCGGCATTCACTGCCTTGCCTGGACCATATGGAAGCCCAGCTGCAATGAATGCATCGATGGCCTCCGGAGTACATCCCATGTTGGACACTTCGGCTACTACTTGCACTCCGTTGGCGATCAACTGTTTGGCATCATCTCCATTCAACTCGTTTTGCGTAGCGCAGGGCATTGCGATATCCACTTTCACTTCCCACGGTTTACGGCCGGCATAGAATGTCGACCCGGGGAACCGATCGGCATACGGAGCAACCACATCGTTGTTGGATGCTCGCAGTTCGAGCATATAGGCGATTTTTTCCGCATCGAGACCTGCCGGATCATAGACATAACCATCCGGTCCGGAAAGGGTGACCACCTTGGCACCCAGCTCGGTAGCCTTGGTCGCAGCCCCCCAGGCCACATTGCCGAATCCGGATATGGCGATTACCTTGCCTTTCAACTCCATTCCGGCTGTTTCAAGCATCTGTTTCAGGAAATATACCGCACCGAAACCGGTCGCTTCCGGACGGATCAAGGAACCTCCGTAGGTCATCCCCTTCCCTGTAAGCACACCTGTGTTTTCTCGGGCCAGTTTGCGATACATGCCATAAAGATAACCGATTTCACGGCCGCCCACACCGATATCGCCGGCCGGTACGTCTGTCTCAGGACCAATATGGCGCCACAATTCCACCATAAATGCCTGGCAGAACCGCATTACCTCCCCCTCGGATTTCCCTTTCGGGTTGAAATCCGAACCGCCTTTGGCACCACCCATCGGCAGAGTGGTAAGCGCATTTTTAAAAATCTGTTCGAAACCGAGGAACTTCAGTATGCTCGGATTTACACTCGGGTGGAAACGCAATCCCCCTTTGTAAGGACCGATCGCATTATTGAATTGGATGCGATAACCGGTATTTACCTGTACCTCCCCTCGGTCATCCACCCACACTACCTTGAAAGTAAAAATACGATCGGGTTCCACAATCCGTTCCGCAATCTTGTTCGCCTCGAATTCGGGGTGTTCGTTATAGGCTTCTTCGACGGTCATGAGAACTTCGCGAACCGCCTGCAAATATTCGCTTTCTCCCGGATGCCTGCGCTCCAGTTCCGTCATAAGTTTTTGTACGTTCATAACATTAAAGCCAATTAGAAGTTTTAGGTTTTAATTTGTTTCCAAATATACAAAAATTCATAATAGATTGTAGCCAATATTTGAAAAAATCGTATTTATTCTCCGATTTTTACGATCCCCCGATTTTTCATGCCATCCACGAAGATATAAAGCGGCTTTTCGAAATGCACATGACGCACGAATTCGGTTTCTCTTTCGGCAGGCATTCCATTCAATAGTGCTTCGTCGAATCTGCCGTCGCCAATGAATGGATTGATGGTCAGATAACCTACGCCGAATGCGGTAAGGTTCTGAAAAAAATGGGTCCCTTGGCTCGGTTCGATACGGAAATTGTCGAGACCGCTCTCCACGATGACTTTCGCTTCGGATATCTGTCCCCATTTTACGGGGATTCCCAGCCAGGGATCGCTCGATCCCCATCGTCCCGGACCGATCAACAGGTATCCCCGCCCTGACTCCTTGAGTCGAGCATTCACCTCGCCGATTTCGTCGGCGATCTTGCGGGTGAATTGTGCGTCGAATTGTCCGGGTTTGACATAAACAATATCATATACGCCCTCTACTGCCCCGGTTCCGAGTGCGCTTTCCGAGTAGACGATCGACTCGGACGTATCGACCTGTTCCCAATCGAGCGAGGAGCCGGCTGTTTCGTTGGCGATGGGCCGTATCTGAAGCATGTTGAAAATCTTTTGCCCGTCCCTGACATCGAGATTCGCGGCGAATTCGATCTCCACACAACAACGCATCTCTTTTTGGGCCATTCGAAGCATATCGTTGAGAATTTCGGCGAGCGGGAATGTGCCATATTTGAGAATATGGGCGAACGAAACGATTTTACGTCCGGGACCCAACGGGGAATCCACTACAACCTGATTCTCCATATCCCACGTGGATGCCACGTATCGCATGTTGCGGAATCGTCGGGCAGCATTGATGTCGAACCGCTCGAGATTCACTGCATCATCGATCGAGGTCTTGAACTTTTCCGGCATCAGATTGAGTGCATACATGACATGCTGCGTATCGCGCAAAGCCATTTCCGGCGTGGAAAGTTGCAACACTTTTTTCGGATATTTCGGTGAGAAACGCAGTACCTGATCACCGTCCACTACCGCCTTACCCAATCCGAAAGCGATCTTTGCGACCCCCTCGTCGGACTTCTCGTCCCCGATCGGATAGTAGTTGATCGATCGGGCCACACCTGAAAGTGTCGGGAAAAAATATCCGCTGTCTTCCGAACCGCAGACTTCCTGGATCACAACAGCCATTTTCTCCTCGCTGATAACATTCGAGGTGGCTGTAATGTAAGCTCTCGACGAGGCAAAGTAGACTGAAGCATATACGCTTTTGATCGCTTTCCCCAATAATCGGAGCGTTTGGTCGCTATTGTCCGAAAGCGGGATCATGTAGGTGGAATAGATGCCGGCGAAAGGCTGATAATATGAGTCTTCCAATTTGGAACTGGAACGAATTGCCAGCGGTCCCCGGGCATACTTGATAAAGATGCGCAAATCGTCTACCAACCCCTGTGGTAATCGCGAAGCGACGAATTCGGAAAGGATCTCTTCGTCGGTGATGTCGGAGTCGATGACATATTGAAGCCCGTTGTCGATGATGAACTGATCGAAATAGTCGGTAGCAATGACCACCGTACGGGGGATCATCACCCGCACATCTTCATACCGGTTGTAGAATTTGTGCTTCTGAAGCATGTTGTTCAGAAAAGCCAGTCCCCGGGCCTTCCCGCCGAGCGACCCCTTTCCGATCCGTGCGAACCAGATGGTGTCGTTATAGCTTTCCCGATCGAAACGAGCAACAACGCCCTGACCGGTGAATATCCGGTAATCCTTGATCCGGTCGATAATAAAATTCCGCATTTGAGCGACCGACTCGAACGAACTGGAGCGGATCGCCTTGAACTCATAACCCAAGAAGAAAAGGCCTCGCGAAAGCATCCATTTCGACAAATGATTTTGCGAGGCACTATATACCAATGTTTCATCGGGGACTTCGGCCACCAATCCTTGCAATTCACGCAGGTCTTTGGCACGTCCCACCTCGGCACCTGTTTCAGGATTCTTGAACACAAAGTCGCCGAACGCAAATTCACGGCTGATATAGTCGCTCAACTGAAGCAACAACGTCTTCGAATACTTGACCAGAAAACCCACACCCAAACTTTTGGCCACTTCTCGCATGCTCTCCTGGGAGGACTGAAGCAAAAATGGCATCAAAGGATCGTCGTGACGGATGCGCCGACACAGGTCGATTCCCGCGTCGAGTTTTTCGTCTTCCGACTTGTCTCCCTTCCGCAATACGAACCCCACATCCGAGATGACTCCCAACATGTTTTCCTTGTAGCGTTCATACAACTCTACGGCTTCGGCGTAATTGGTCGCCAGCAATATCTTAGGACGGGCTCTCTTGCGCATGACCTGCTGTTGCTCATTCAACGCTTCGGAAAGCGATTTCCCCGTTTGCTGGAGCACCAGTTTGTAAATGGCCGGCAGATAGGTGGAGTAGTAACGAATGGAGTCCTCGACCAGTAGCATCGATTGGACCCCCATCTCAATGATATCGTGATCGGCATTCATTCGATCCTCGATCAACTTGATGATGGCGATAATCAGATCGGCCGAGCCATGCCAGCAAAAAGTATAGTCGATTGCAGAATTGTCCGACTCTTCGATTTTCCGATAAACGGTCTTGGAGAAATTGGTCAACAGAACCACCGGGATATTCGGATAACGCTCCTTGACGATTTTTGAAAAAGAGAAAACATCCAACTCACCGACGTTGTACATGGTAATTATCAGGTCAAAATCGTGTGCCTCTTCAAGCAGTTTCAGTGCCCGGTGCGTCGTGGGGCTGCGAACGATTACGGGAGGATTACTCAAATTCAAATCATTGTATTCCTGATTGATTTGCGTTTCGATACGGCCGTCTTCTTCGAGCGTATAACCGTCATAACTGTTGCAGACAAGGAGTATCTTTCGGATGCGTCGCACCATCAGCGACTGATAGTCGGTGTCGTTGACCATCTCTCGACGGTTTTTTATTTCGTCCATATATTCTTGCTGGTTTATTGCATACAAAAATAGAAATAGTTTTTTATCTTTGCTATCTGTTTTGTCAGGAATGTAATACGATTTGACATACTATGGAAAACTACACGCTTGAGGAGGTTCGGACCCGGAAGCAGGTCAGGGAGTTCCTCGACATGCCCCGCAAAATCTACGAAGGAAACCGCAATTGGGTACATCCATTGGATAACGATATCGAAGCAATCTTTGACCCCTCCAAGAACCACTTGTTCGACGGGGGGGAGGCAATTCGTTGGATTGCCCGAAATGACCGGGGAGAGGTCGTAGGCCGAATCGCAGCTTTTTACAACAAGGAACAAGCGGCAGCAGAGGAACAGCCTACTGGTGGCTGCGGTTTTTTCGAATGTATCAACTCGCAACCCCTTGCCAACATGATGTTCGATGCCGCCCGCCAATGGCTTGAGTCAAAAGGGATGGAGGCAATGGATGGACCGATCAATTTCGGAAGCCGGGACGAATGGTGGGGCTGTCTGGTACAAGGGTTCGAACTTCAGCCGCTCTATGCCAATCCCTACAATCCTCCCTATTACAAAGAACTTTTCGAAACATACGGTTTTCAGAACTATTTCAATCAGTACACTTATTTGCGGAATTTGAAGGCGGGTGAGTTCAACCAGTCGGTATACGACCGCGTGAAACGGCTGGAAGAGACCCCGGGCTATCGATTCGAACATATCGACAAACGCAACCTGGAACAGGTAGCCGATGATTTTCGATTGATCTACAACAAGGCTTGGGCAAAATTCTCGGGTGTTCGGCCGATGGATCGTGAACAGGCTCAGGGCATTATGCAGAAACTGAAACCGATCATCGATGAAAAATTGATCTATTTCGCCTTTTTCAACGATGAACCGATCGGTTTCTTCATCATGGTTCCCGACTTGAACAGGGTCATCGGACGTTTTCACGGCAAGTTGAATCTGATCAATAAAATCCGGCTGATGCTCATTCTCAAACTTACGAGACAGGCTGACCGGGTTTTCGGCATTATTTTCGGAGTAGCCCCGGAATACCATGGCCGAGGGATCGAATCGGGAATCATGCATGCCTTCGAAAAGGAGGTCGCACGAGGTGAAATACACTACAAAACGTTGGAATTGGCCTGGATGGGCGATTTCAATCCGGTAATGCTGCGAATGGTCGAAAGTTACGTTTGTGCGCGCAAACACAAAATGCACACTACGTACCGCTATTTGTTCGATCGGACAAAGGAATTCCACCGTTGTCCGCGTCTGGGGGCCAAAAGAACTGAAAACTCACAACCGTAACCACACATAAAACGCTGAAATTTATGAAAACCACTCCGTTTACCAAGTATCACATCGCTGCCGGTGCGAAAATGGCCGAATTCGCTGGCTACAACATGCCTATCGAGTTCAGCGGAATCAACGACGAACATCTTTCGGTACGTGCTGCGGCCGGTGTGTTCGACGTGAGCCACATGGGTGAAATATGGGTCAAGGGTCCCGACGCGCTGCCTTTCCTGCAACACGTTACGACGAACAACGTAGCTCAATTGTACGATGGCAAGGTGCAATATTCATGTCTGCCCAACGGACGGGGCGGTATCGTGGACGATATTTTGGTTTATCGTATCGATTCCGCGACCTATCTGCTTGTGGTCAATGCAGCCAATGTCGAGAAGGACTGGAACCATCTTTGCACCGAAGGAGAAAAGTTCGGTCTGAAACCGGGCAAAGAGCTGTACAATGCTTCCGACGAAATCTGCCA
>CASDWR010000172.1 GCA_949284665.1 uncultured Rikenellaceae bacterium
AGCATCATGAAGATAACCAACAGGGCGATCACCGAGGCGAATTTGAGGATTCTCGAAGCAGATTGTTGGCTTTCGAACTGTCCGCCATATTCCACCCAGTAACCTTCGGGAAGATCGATTTCCTGTTCGATGTGTGTTTTGATAGCATCTACTGCTCCTCCCAAATCGCCCCCGACCACATTGGCCGATACGACGATCTTGCGTTTTACATTTTCACGACTCACCGTGTTGGGACCGGATGATGACTCTATGTCGGCTACATAGCTTAATGGCACCTTCGTGCCGTTCATCCCGTCGATCAACAGGTTGCCGATGCTTTCGATGTCGTTTCGTTTATCGTCGTCGACTTTTACGGTCAGGTCGAACGTGTTGTTACCGTCGTAGATTTGTGAAACGGCTTCGCCATTGAGGGCTACGGCCACGAATTCCGAGAATTCGGGCAAGGTGATTCCATAGCGTGCCAACATGTTGCGACGCGGCGTGATCTTCAATTGCGAACGTTCCACTTGCTGTTCTACGGTGATGTCGGCGATGCCTTCGATCGGCGAGATGGCTGTTTTGATCTGGTTTCCGAGGGCATACATCTTGTTGAGATCCTCACCGAAGAGTTTGATGGCAATATTGGCTTTCGTCCCCGAAAGCATGGCGTCGATGCGGTGGGATATGGGCTGCCCGATTTCGACATTGAGACCTTTGAGGGCACCGAGTCGCGTACGGACATCGGCGATAAATTCATCCCGTGAACGGCGGTCGAGTTGGAAGGGAGCTTCGAGTTCGGATGCGTTTACTCCCAATGCATGTTCATCCAGTTCCGCGCGTCCCGTCTTGCGGGCAACAGTTTGGATCTCGGGAATCTCGAGCAGGATCTTTTCAACCGTTCGTCCCATGCGGTCGCTCTCTTCGAGCGATACGCCCGGCATGGTGGCTACGTTGATCGTCAGGGACCCTTCGTTGAATGGAGGAAGGAAACTGCTCCCCAGCGTGGAAAAGACGATCACTGCCCCGACAAACAAAACAGCTACGGATGAAAGTACGATTCGTTTGTGGACAAGAGTCCAGTTCAGGGCGAGGAGATACCATTTATGCAGGAAGCGTGATACGGGTGATTCTTGTTGGCTCTTTACCAATGCTCTTTCGCCTGTCAGCATGTAGCTGCACATGACCGGTGTCAACGTGATGGCTACAACCAGAGAAGAGAGCAGCGAGACGATAAATGCAATACCGAGCGGCTTGAGCATGCGTCCCTCCATGCCTCCCAGGAAAAAGAGCGGAACGAATGCCACGATGGTGATAAAGGTGGCATTGACGATGGAGGTTCTGATTTCGCGAGAGGCATCGTATACGACGTTGAGTGTTTTTTCCCGTTGATCTTTCGGCTTGTTGTAATTTTCGCGCAGACGTTTGTATACGTTCTCCACATCGATGATGGCATCGTCCACCAAAGAGCCGATTGCAATTGCCATGCCGCCCAGACTCATCGTGTTGATTGTCAACCCCAGCATGCGCATTACCAAAATCGCCATCAGCATCGACAGCGGAAGGGCTACCAGAGAGATGATGGTTACACGGCCGTTCATCAGGAAAAGGAACAGGATTAGGATAACAAACAGAGCACCTTCGATCAGGGCATGCTGTATGTTCCGGATCGAACTGTTGATAAAGCGTTCCTGGCGGAAAATATCGGTCGAGACGACGACATCTTCGGGCAGCGTTTTGCGCAATTCGTCGATGGTCTTGTCGAGATCGGCGGTCAGTTGGATGGTACTTGTGGAGGGTTGTTTGGTGACGGTAATCAATACGGCGGGTTTCCCTTCCACAGAAGCAAGGCCCAGACGGGGCGATTTGGCCCCGATCTGTACGCGGGCGATATCCTTCAACTGGATCGGCTTGCCCTGAATATCGAATTTTACCACTCCTTCGGCGATCGTTTCGGCATCGGTAGTTGAAATCATGCCGCGGATGATGAATTCGTTGCCGTATTCATAGAGCACTCCGCCCGATGAATTCCGGTTCATTTCGCGCGTAGCGTCAAGTACCTCGTCCACCGTTACGCCCAAACGGTTCATTTTCTCCGGGGAGAGCAGAATCTGATACTCCTTGATATCTCCGCCGATGACGGCAACTTGGGCCACTCCGCCAGTTGAAAGCAACCGCGGTCGGATTTCCCAGTCGGCAATGGTGCGCAACTGTTGCATGGAGGTCTGTTCTGCCGTCAAGCCGATGATCATCATTTCTCCCAAGATGGAAGAAATAGGGCCCAGGATGGGTTGTCCGGCATTGGTCGGTAATTGATCGCCGATGGTGGCCAGTCGTTCGGAAACGATTTGTCTGGCCAGATAGATATCGGTATTCCAGTCGAATTCGACCCATACGACCGAAAACCCGGTCGTGGAGGAGGAGCGCACACGACGCACATCGGTCGCACCATTCAGGGAAGTTTCAATCGGATAGGTTACGAGGCGTTCCACCTCTTCTGCGGCCATCCCCTGAGCTTCGGTCATGACGACGACCGTCGGGGCGTTCAAATCGGGAAATACGTCCACTTCCATGCGGGTGGCGACATAGGTTCCCGTAATGGCCAGCAATACCGCCACAATAATAATGGTCAGGCGGTTATGCAGCGAGAAGCTGATAATCTTGTTTAACAT
>CASDWR010000173.1 GCA_949284665.1 uncultured Rikenellaceae bacterium
AATCATCGGATAACGAAAATGTTCGGGGCTGCCGTTACGTAACGGCAGCCCCGAACATATCATGCTTCCCACACAGGGACATCCCCATAGGAGAAACTAAACCGCCTCTTTCAATACAGAAAGATTGGCCCGTTCAATTTTGGTCTTCGCATAAGGCAGACGTACACGCAGCGTCTTACGGTTCTGTGAGGGAAACTCGAACATCGCATCCATCATGACCGCCTCGCAAATGGAACGCAACCCACGTGCACCAAGTTTGAACTCGATTGCTTTCGCAACAATGTAATCAAGTACTTCATCGTCGAACGATAAGGCAATACCATCCATCTCGAACAACTTTACATACTGTCGGATGATCGCATTTTTCGGTTCAGTCAAAATTGCCCGCAATGCCTTTGCATCGAGAGGTTCGAGACTGGTCAGCACAGGCAAACGGCCGATGATCTCAGGAATCAGGCCATAGGCACGCAAATCCTGCGGAGAAACATATCGCAAAAGATGTTCCTTGTCTATCCTCTTCCGCTCTTCCGAGCCGTAACCGATTACCTGTGAGCCAATACGTCGTGAAATACGTTCTTCGATTCCGTCGAAAGCCCCGCCACAAATAAAAAGTATGTTCGATGTATTAACCTGGATGAACTTCTGATCCGGATGTTTACGACCTCCTTCGGGAGGTACGTTCACCACCGTCCCCTCAAGAATCTTCAATAAGGCCTGCTGCACGCCTTCGCCCGAAACATCGCGCGTAATGGAAGGATTGTCGCTTTTGCGGGCGATCTTGTCTATTTCATCAATAAACACAATCCCCCGTTCAGCCTGCGCAACATTGTAATCGCACGCCTGCAAAAGTCTTGTCAGAATCCCCTCAACGTCTTCCCCGACATAACCGGCTTCCGTCAATACGGTCGCATCGACTATCGTGAACGGGACTTTCAATATGCGGGCAATCGTCCGTGCCAACAAAGTTTTACCCGTCCCCGTCTCGCCTACCATGATGATATTCGATTTGTCGAGTTCCACATCACCACTCTTCTCCTCCTCGGCATGAATCAGCCTTTTGTAATGGTTGTAAACCGCCACCGACAAACACCGTTTGGCATTCTCCTGACCGATCACATATTCATCGAGCAATGCTTTGATACGTGCCGGTTTCAACAAATCTTCCTTATTGATCGACGGAACCGCTTTGTGTCCATGCACATGATTGTTCCGCTCGCTCTCCATCAGGATTGCATGACCTCGCTCTATGCAACGATCGCATATGTTGGCTCCATTTTCCCCACCGAAAAGCATCCCTGCATCCGAAAGCGGTGCACCGCAAAACGAGCAACACTCCACGTTATCGTTAAATCCCTTTTTCGCCATCGTTTCAACGCACTTTTTTCCCTTTTACCACCGCATCGACGACCCCATACGAAACAGCTTCTGCAGCCGTCATCCAATAGTCCCGATCCGCATCGGCCTCAATCTTCTCAATGTCGACGCCCGTATGAAGAGCCAGTATCTCGTAAAGTTCTCTTTTGAGTTGTAAAATCTGACGCGCCGTAATCTCGATATCCGAAGCCTGGCCCTGCGCACCACCAAGCGGCTGATGGATCATGATCTTCGAATGGGGCAAAGCCGTCCTTTTCCCTTTCTCCCCGGCAGCCAACAACACCGCAGCCATACTCGCCGCAAGTCCCGTACAAATCGTGGCCACACTCGGAGCGATCAATTGCATCGTATCATAAATCCCCAACCCGGCATGCACCGATCCCCCCGGAGAATTGATGTAAATCCGCACATCCTTAATGCTGTCCATCGCCTCGAGAAACAACAATTGCGCTTGAATGATATTGGCTGCATCGTCATAGATGGGGGCACCGAGAAATATGATCCGATCCATCATCAATCGCGAAAAAACATCCATCGTGGCGACATTCAACTGTCGTTCCTCGATAATCGTCGGTGAAATGTACGATTCAACCTGTGAGGCATAGTCGTGCAGTTTCAGGCTGCTGATACCGAGGTGCCCTCTGGCATATTTTCTAAATTCATCGCTCTTGTTCATATTGGTATACTGTCGGTTTAAATTTCTTGTCTATGCACACGGTTCTCCCCTCCCATCGTCCGAAAAGCCGTTCCTTAAATGAGGTATTTCGAATCGCTCACTTCCGTTTTCGGGACATATTTGCCCTTCTTTCGGAATAACCAAATCGCATCCTCTGCCCGATCCGTTCGGAACTGCATATCCCGTACCAAACACACACCCGTTATCACGGGCCTATCTTCAATCGTTGAGTTTCTCGAAAACTTTTCCCAATTCCTCAGGGGTAACGCTCTTCGAAGCCACCTTCATCAAGGGAGCTACCGCATCGATCACCTTCCGCTCGAAAAGTTTCTCAAGAATCTTGTTCGCTTCCTGCTTGTTGCCCAAAATCGAGTTGGCATAGTTGGTCAATGTATCGTCCGCCACATTCATCATCCCATACTGGGCGAACTGAGCAGCAGCAAGCGCCTTTGCTTCATTGAGCATATCGTCGTCCCCGACCTTCAGTTCCAATTTATTCACAAAATATTTCTGGACCAGGTTCCACTTCATCATGGCTGCAAACGATGCGAAATCCTTCTCGATCTCCTCCATCGTAAACTTCCCTTCATTAATCGTAAAAAGCCACTTCTTCAGGAACTCTTCCGGCAATGTCAGGCTGGCCTTGTCCACAAGATATTTCCGTACCTCCGCCGTGAAAACGAAATCGCTTTCACGATCCAGTTCCTTGGTTATCTGCTCTTCAATATACCGATCCAAGCCGGCGGCATCCTTAACGGTTCCATCCGGGAATGCAGTTTTAAAAAACTCTTCATCCAGTTCCGGTTCAGCAAATTTGCGGATTTTGGTGATGGTCAGTTTGAATTCCGGAGCAACGTCAGCCAGATCCTTCTCCTTCACACCCAACACCGAAGCCCTTTGCGATGGCGTTTTATACAGGTCGTTGATATTGACAATCATCTCGTCGCCTACCTTTTTGCCGATATAAGGTTTACGCTCTTCATCGCTCATCGATATCAATCCCACATAACCCTCTTCCACCTGGATATCGCCATTATCCAGTTTACAAGTTACCGCTTCGTCCTTCTCCACCTTCTCGACATCGACCAAACGGCCATAACGACGCATGAAGTTGGTACGGTAGTCCTCACGCATTTGATCCGATATCTTAATCTTGTAACGGGTCACCTTATCCTTGTCCGAGAGGTCAAGATTCACCGCAGGAGCGAGACCGATTTCGAATACGAATTCGTGTTCGGTATTGTTGTCGAAATCAAATGCACCCTGTTCGTCACTGGGGAGAACATCTCCCATATAATCGATCTTCTCTTTTTCCAGATATTCGAAACATCCGTCGGATGCCATTTTATAAGCAGTCTCGGCAATCGTGCTTTTACCATACATCTTGTTGATGATTCCCATGGGAACCATCCCCGGCCGAAAGCCCGGAATGTTGGCTTTTTTACGAACCTCTTTCAATTTTTTATCTACGGCCTCACGGTAATCGGCCTCTCCGACGGTCACCTTCAATAATGCGGTCTGATTGTCCCGGTTTTCTCTTACGATATTCATTCTATCTTTTGTTATTGATTGTTCTCACATTCATTTTGTTATGCCGTTTTGCCGACAGCGCGGAGCGACCGCAAAGATAATAATTTATTCCAGAGCCTGCAAACTTTTAGACACTTCCCATCTCTTTTCGCACTTTCAGATAACATTAAAAGACAAAACGGATGGCCCCCCTTTTTCTGAAATCTGTCCGACGAAAAAAGCGGAAAGAGCATCCGCACACGGCTACTCTTTCCGCTTCGTCCATCAAAATAAGCGAATCAATTGCCTCCGGCGGCAATAATCAACCCAAGACCCGCAATGAAAAGAATAAACATGGCCGTCAACAGGCTGTTGACCGTGCGGCCGCCTCCTTTGAATTCTTTCCACACGAAAACGCCCCATATCGCAGCCACCATCGGTGCACCTTGGCCGAGCGCATAACTGATCGCCGCACCGGCTTTTCCGGCGGCAATGTA
>CASDWR010000174.1 GCA_949284665.1 uncultured Rikenellaceae bacterium
AACTGATGTAGCTGATTTCGTCCGCATGTATCTCACCATCCTCCAATACAATACCATCTACAATGCGCTGCATGTCATCTTCCGACAAGTTCTTGTCGAGGGTTACCTGGTAAACCTTTTTCTTTTGATAGGTAGGGTGGGTGAGTTTTTTCGCCAAATCTCCGTCGTTGGTGATCAAGAGGACTCCCAGACTGTTCTTGTCGAGACGGCCGACCGGATAAACTCGCTCCTTGCAGGCACCTTTAAGTAACTCCATCACCGTTTTGTCGGCATGCGGGTCATCCAGTGAAGTGACGTATCCTTTGGGCTTGTTCATCAGAATGTATACTTTCTTTTCATTCTGGATCGGTTCGTCGTTGAACTTGATGACGTCATTTTGTGAAACTTTCGTACCGAGTTCGGTAACGATCTGGCCGTTTACCGAGACTACTCCTGCCTGGATGTAAGTATCTGCCTCGCGTCTGGAACAGATACCTGACATGGCGATATAACGGTTCAGTCGGATCTGCGTGTCGAACTTGGGTGCGGGGTATTTCGGATAGTTTTCCGCATCGTATTTTTTCGTGGTATGGAAACCGCTGCCTGTGCGAGATTTGGTTGCCTGTTTGGAGTTTCCTGCCGATCCATGCACGTAACTTGAGTACTTCCCTCCTTTTTTCAATCCCTCTGTCGGCCGTTTTTTCTCGAAGTGTGATGATTGTTCACGGCGGTCGGGTCCATAACCCACATTGGTCCCCGATTGATTCGTACGGTCGTTTTGATAGGTTTTCCGGGAATGACTCCCGTCGTGTTTCTTCTCTCCGAGAAACCGGTTATCGGATGAAAAATTGGGGTTGAATGATTTTCTTTTTTCAAATCCGCTCCCGTCACGTTCATCGTGCGGAGTGTATTTTGTCCGGGGTCTGTTGTATTCGACCTTCTCGGAAGTGCCTTTGGCGGGGATGCGAGTGCGTTTGTCGCGAGTGAAGGCTTTGTAAGCCGAATCATTCATCCGGTTCGAATCGTCTCGATTGGTATGGCCCGGATTCTTGCTGGGTGTGACGCTCTTGAAGGCGTACTTTTTCGAATCAGAATCTCTCATTTCGATGTAATGTTAAACACGTGGCAAAATTAGGTTATTTTTTTGAAATTACACGGATTTGGTACGATGAGTCGAATTTTCACGCTTTGTCTTTTGGCGGACTCGGGAGCGATCGGTACATGTGGAATCGCCGGATGTCGTATTTCGATTTGGTTTGTAGCATCTTCCGGTCAAAAACCATACCATCGTTCCATGAAAATCTCCCGATTCATCATAGGCATGTATCCATGAGACAGTTGACCGGAACCTTGTTTGTATATGGATGGTATTGGGTGCCGATCTCTGTTGCTTGTTGTTGACGTACATAAAAAAGAGAAAGAACGGTTGTCCTCCCTTCTCCGATAAGGGATGGTCTTTGACGGGTAAAATTAAAAAGATTTTTGCAGGACATGCATCACATGTCTTTTGCAGAGCAGTTCTATGCCCATAATAAAAATAAAGAGGGCCGCATTCCAATGAATGCCCCCTCCCGAAAAACATATCTCTTATCGTTTGAAGACCGTTTCGGAATAAGCAACCGGCGAATTTGTCCGATTGAAAACTTTTTGCGGAAAGTCGCTTGCTGCTGACGATTCCGCGAATGTCATGCCGAAAGGGATTCAGGCATGACATTCGCTCCCGTGTTATTCCGGCCAGTACATAATGGCTCCCATCAGTTCCGCTTCACACCAAAGCCAACATTTGTTGTCGGCGATCTTGACGATTCGGGCCGAATTCTCAAAATTGCCGAGTGGCCCGAATGCCTCTGCCGAAAAAGTTATTCCGACCGTTTCTCCTTCCCGTGGAGTTTCATTCAGTGTAATCTGGACATAGAATGAAGCGTCGTCGTTCTGCAACCGGGAGGTGTGATCCTCCCTTGAAAAATAGAGCTGATGTTCCGTTTTTTCAAACAGTTTGACGGGTTTGCCGTCCAGATAGATGCCGATGTCTCCGCATGAGAGCAATGTCTTGGCCAGCGTATCGGAAAGGGTGTCACCTTTGTCTTTCGTACAGCCGTTTCCGAACATGGCAATGATTAGCGCAAAAGCGATGGCTGATATCTTGGATATGATGTGTTCGTATTTCATTTTTTCGGTATTTATTTGACAGTAATATAACGGACAAGGTGTTCTTCCGATCGATCTGAATTGGTGACGATGGCGTGAATTTCATAATTCCCGGCTGAAAGTTGCAAATATGTCGTTTCGGCGGGCTCCCCATCAATGAACCAGGCGATACGTTCGACATCCTTTTGGAGATTGATAACGCTTAGCGTGATCCATTCTCCGACAGCATATTCGCCTTTCATGTTCAACGTGGCGGGTTTGTCACTGATCTGTGCTGTCCGGACCGTTCGGGACACAGTGATTTCGGGACTGGCTACGAGCGAAACCGTAAACGTATATTGCGTGTCGGGTTTCAAACCCGAAATGTTGATGCTGTTTTGGGACAGGGTCTCGCTGATACTTCTGTTGTCCCCTTCGGCTGTCCAAGAGACCTTTTTCATGCCGGCCGTTGTTGAAGACCAGGAGAGTGTGGCATCGAACTGGTTGGGCATTATGGCCAGGTCCGAGATTCCGGCTTCACTTTCCGTCCCGGAAGCCGTTACATCAAATATGACATTCGTCCCGGAGAGAGCGATGTTCGAGATAGATACTTCCGTGCTTTTCCCTGCCCAACTTTTCATGGAGGGAGAAGTATTGTCCGACAATGAGGTGACGTTTCCTGTACCTGGATAGAAAATTTTGCCGATGTTGTTCAACTCGCCGGTCCATGCATCTCTCTCTATGGTTTTTGCCATTACGATACGTAGACACGGGTGGCTGGAATAAGCATTGACCATGTTCCAGGTATCCCATAGGGAAGCGGCCGTGCGACCGCTGATCCTGTTGTTCGATCGGTCCACATGATAAACGAGCATCCCTTTGCCCGAACCGCCAACCCAACAGCTTTCGTCCCCCGAAGCGAGAAAAGCATCCCATTTCGACCCGGCAGGATTCCGGTTTTCGAGTATGAAGAATTCGTTATCGGTAGGCGTGTCGATTCGATAGGCTTTGTCGTTGTAAACCATTTCGAGGGTATACATGTTCGATTCGGAGATCGTAGTCGGCTCCAACCATCCGCTGAGCCATCGTTCCACCGCATTGAGAGCTGGAGGGGTTTTGCTTTCGTTGAGGTAGGAACCCATATCCATCAATGAAAAAACATCCAGCCCGAAAGAGTTGCCATTTTCATCGTAATCCGTGTCGTAAAAATCGGGCAGGCCAAGCACATGTGCAAATTCATGGCAAATGACCCCGATACCTGTTATGGGATCATTCGTTCCGCTTTGGTACATCAATTCCTGCGAGCAGGCATATGTGTCGATTTTTGTGCCGTCGAGTGTGAGAGAAATTCCCTGGGAAGTGAGAGCCCATTCATGAGGCCATATGGTATTGGCATATTCCGTAGTTTCGGGAGTGTCGCTTTCTCCGTAGCCTGCATAAATTACTATCAGGTTTGCGATTTCCCCGTTTATGGCATAGTCGTCGAAGTTGACCTCTGAATCAGCCATCTGACAGGCTTCGCGTATCATTTCTCCCGGTCTTTGATCGTCGCCGTTTTTGTCATTGCCGCCATAGTAGGACATGTTGCGGGAGAGTTTGTATGGTCCGAAAACATCGAATTGGAGTTCCAGACGACCATTTGAGTTGTCCGAATAGTAGTCCCGTACACTGCCCGTAGCTCCGTTGACACTGTATCCCTGTTGGTTGAGCAGATTCGTGAACGATTGATGGGGGGTCGTTACCGAAAAATCACGGTCATTGAAACTAACCAGCAGGACGAGCGCTTTTTCGTTTTGGGTTGTTACGGAAGCAGCGCGGAAACGGTCTGCCCGTTGTGCGAGACGTTCGCCTCGGGAGCGATCGACACTCATGCGACGAGAGGAGGGTAATGTGGGTCGAATCCTTTTTGCGATTTTCCCGATAGCGGTTCTTTCGGCAGATGTCCGGGCCCCCGGGTTGTTGGCCCGTACGGTCGATGCTTTCAGCGAACCGTCGGTATCGAGTTCCGCATAATAGATAAATCCATCCGATCCAGCCACAACGGTATAACCGTCGGTCGTGGTCGAGTGGTGAGAGAATTCATCGCCGTACTTGATGAGCGTGATTTTCGATCCGTCCTTTTGAACGATTGTGATCGGCTTGCGTGGAGCCGGCACTCCGTGAATGTCCGAGAGTCCGATAAGCAGCATTAACATGCTGCATAGCAGACGAAAGAACAGGTCAGTGTGGTTTTTCATAAAATGTTTTATACAGTTTTAAATTTATCTACTTTCTTTATAACGTTGATTGCATTGAATACCCCTATTGCAGGGGTGTCACAAATGTACAAATTTTTGTTAAATATGTATAGAATCTCGGGCAGACTTAATAAATCGTTTAAAAAACAGGATTTTAATACCAAATTGTATAGAAAGGAAATGAAAAGGAAAATAAATAAAGAAAATATTATATATATTTGGCAAGTTATATGGAAAGGGATTCGGAATGCTTCGGATCGGTTAAATATGAGTGCATGACAAAAAAACGGTTGATTGAGTGCGTACCTAACTTTAGTGAGGGCCGGAATGCGGATGCAATACGACGAATAGTCGATGCGATCGCTTCTTCGGGGGAAGTTTACGTATTGCATGTCGACAGCGGCGAAGCCGCCAATCGGACTGTGGTGACTTTTGTCGGAGAACCGGAAATGGTTGTGGAGGGAGCATTTCGAGGTGTCGCATGTGCAGCGGAAATAATTGACATGCGGTGTCAGCATGGGGTTCATCCGCGGATAGGAGCGACCGATGTCTTACCCTTGATCCCTGTCAGCGGGGTCACATTGGATGAATGTGTTGCATTGGCTCGCGGATTGGCGAGGAGAATTTCCGATGAGTTGGGAATACCGGTTTATTGTTATGAGGCTGCTGCTTTTCGGCCTGAGCGAAGGAATTTGGCCGTTTGTCGACGTGGAGAATACGAAGGCCTGAAAGCCCGGATGGCTACGGAGGAAGGATCCCCTGATTTCGGCGGAGGAAATTATACCGAAAGGGTAGCCCGGAGTGGCGCTACGGTGGTTGGAGCCCGCGAGTTTCTGATAGCTGTCAATTTCAATCTCGATACCGATTCGGCACAACGAGCTCACGAGGTAGCATTGGATGTCAGGGAAAAAGGACGGCCGAAACGAGAAGGCGGTTTGCCCTCGGGAAATATCATACGGGATCGTGACGGTAAGGCGGTGATGATTCCCGGGACACTGAAGGGGTGCAAGGCAATAGGGTGGTATATCGAAGAGTATGGAATCGCTCAGGTGTCGATGAATATTACGAACATCGGAATGACTCCGTTGCATGTGGCATTCGAAGAAGTTTGCCGGGCGGCACAGGCCCGTGGAATGCGGGTCACAGGGACGGAAATTATCGGATTGGTCCCGAAATGTGCAATCCTTGAGGCAGGGCGTTATTTTTTGCATAAGCGACAACAGCCTGTAGATGTAGGAGAGAGACGACTGATTGAGGTCGCTGCGGAATCGATGGGTTTGAATGACCTCGCTCCTTTCCGTCCGGAAGAGAAGATCCTCGAATATGTAATAGAAATCGCTTCCGGGAAGAGAGGTCGCTGTGATGATAAGTGAATGTACGGAGTAGCAGACTCCGGAACAATGTCGTACCGGATTGAATCCGGTGATAAAATCCCCATTTATTGTAAACGACAGAGCGGTATCCCCCATATCGCTTTGTCATAAAATTATGAAGTTTATTATGAGAGTTTTGATCAAAAACATCGGACTGCTTGCCGGAATCGACTCGATCGGCACACAGCGTTTGCAGGGGGAAGAGATGAATCATGTGGAGACGATATCCAATGCGTGGTTGTTAATCGAGGAAGGACGTATAGCAGCTTTCGGCAAGAGAGGTCATGGGGGACCGGAACATGTCGATCGGACCATCAATGCGGGCAAAGGTGTGGTCATGCCGGCCTTTTGCGATTCGCATACGCACGTCGTTCATGCTGGTGACCGAACCGAAGAATTCGCCAAAGGGATCAAAGCCTATTCGTATGTGAACTTTGTGTGTCGTGGTGACGGGATACGGCATACGGTGGATTTGACACGTAGAAGTTCGGAGAGAGAGTTGTATGAGAGTGCGAAACGGCGGTTGTGGGAAATGATGTCGTTTGGAACAGGGAGTGTTGAAATAAAAAGCGGATACGGGTTGACCCCGAAAGATGAGTTGAAAATCCTGCGGGTGGTGCGACGTTTGAAGGAAGAACTTCCGATGACTATTCGGGCTACGTTTTACGGAGCCCATGTCGTACCGGATGAGTACGCCGAGTGTCCGGACTGTTATGTGGATCTGATTTGCAGGGAAATGATCCCTGCCGTAGCAGTGGAGGGATTGGCCGATTTTGTCGATGTCTCTTGTGATAGGGGGCTCTTTACATCGGAACAGACCTTGCGAATTCTTGAATGCGGCATGGAATACGGACTTCGGCCCAAACTTCACACTAATTTGTTATCGTATTCGGAAGGAGTGGAAATCGGAGTGAAATACCGGGCCCTTTCGGTCGATCATCTCGAACATACCGGCCCGGATGAAATAAGCGTACTGCATGGAACCGAAACGATGGCGACGATTTTGCCGGGGACCTCTTTTTTCCTGAATGTGACACCGGCACCGGCTCGGGCGATCATCGATTCGGGATTGGGTGTCGCTCTCGCTTCGGATTATGATCCGGGGCTCTCTCCGTCAGGCAACATGTCGTTCGTGTGGTCATTGGCATGTATCAGTTCGCGAATGACGCCTCAAGAGGCTTTCAATGCGATTACTTTGAATGGCGCGTATGCCATGGGCATTTCTGCAGAATGCGGTTCGATTCGAGCAGGTAAACGGGCCGATCTGTTGATTACCGAACCTGTTCCGTCGTTCGAGTATATTCCCTATGCATACGGGAAGACGAAAGTGGCTCATTTAATACTCGGCGGCGAGAAAATCTATTGACCTCGATGTTCCGAACGGTGAAAATTCGGACTGATACGAATTGTCCGGTGGAGCGTTCCAGATCTTTCAAACCTTTTTTTTGGTCGACATGTATAGATTGTACATCGGGGACGGAATTCCGTAACCTCCTGCCACACTTAGAAGTTGCCCGGTTATATAGGCGGATCGTTCGCTTGCGAGAAACAGTACCGCTTCGGCAATCTCTTCGCTGCGGCCAGCACGATTCAGGGGTACATTGGTCAGGAAAGATTCCAGAAATTCATGAGACATGTTTTTCATTACGGCATCCGTAGCCGTAAGTCCGGGCAGCACGGCATTGCATCGAATGCCATAACGAGCGTATTGTACGGCGATATCACGCGTAAGAAAGTTGATGGCAGCCTTTGCAACGCCGTATGCTGTACGCGAAAGATCCGGAATCGAACCGCCGATCGATGAAATGTTGACGATACTTCCTCCTCCTGTACCGAGCATCGATCTTACGACACGCTTGGTGGGAAGGTATACACTGCGCAGGTTGATTTCGACAATGTTGAAAAAAGCCCGGCTGTCTCCTTCTACCAGACTGAGATCACGAGTGGGGTCGGTTGTTCCGAAGTTATTGACCAGGATATCGATTCTTCCCTCTTTGGCGATTGTTTCCTCGACCATCGAAATACATGTTTCCGGCTTTTCGGCATCGAAATAAACGGTGTCGGCATCTCCTCCCGAGGCGATAATACGATCGGCAATTCGTCTGCCCAGATCATGTTTGCGTACGGCGAGATAGACTTTCGCTCCGTTTTCTGCCAATTTCTCTGCACAGGCAAGCCCGATCCCCCGGGTAGATGATGTGACAAGTGCAATTTTGTTTTTCAACTCCTTTTCCATTTTCATGCGAATTTTTTGCCTTTTTTTGGGGCGTGTTCCTCGGAACGAGATATGCAAAAATTCGTCCGAAATGGATATGGAGAAAACTTGCCTGATCGATTCATGTAGGCCCGGGACGAATGTATGGACGTAAGATCGGATCATGGGGATGGTCTCTGGATTCGACACTATTGTTGAACGCCGGGAAAAGGGATTGAGAGTTTAGTACTATGATCGGTAATTTTTAGGAACGATAAAGGATGACGAGGGGAAAATCGGAATAAACGCGATAAAGTTTTGAGATGGGTTTGGAAAATAGTGGAAATTGCCCTATATTTGCACCGCTTTAGTCATGGCACGGAGAGATGGGTGAGTGGCTGAAACCAACAGTTTGC
>CASDWR010000175.1 GCA_949284665.1 uncultured Rikenellaceae bacterium
GATTTGCGTCCCTGTTTCTTCGAATTGGCAGCTGTAAAGGTAGGGTTTGATCACTTCGTTGTCGTACGTGTAATCGAATACCGGTTGCAACTCCTCTTCCGGCCCTTGCAGAAAGGAGAGATTGAAAGCGGAACGGCCACGATGAGAGGTAACGATGAGCGGCAAGCCGTGCACCCGGTTCGATGTGAAGTCTTCGCGTTGTGGGTAAACTCTCAACATGCCGTTTGGCAAATGAACGGTTGGATAAGTCGGTACCAGCAGGTGACTGATATTACCCATATAGGGGTTTACGTAATCAACCGGTTCGAGTCGGTTGCCGGACATGTTGCAACCGGTCAGCAACACGAAAGCGGCCATGGAGGTTAACAGAATTTTTTTATCCATATTTTCGACAAGGGGTCAAAGATGTTTTATTTATGTTATTTGTCGGAAGCGGGTTGCACGGGCATGATAGCCGTCAGGGGGATTTCACCGCGGAGGGCTTTGGCGGCTTGTCCTGCAAGCCACAGATAGCGATCGGCGGGGACCCCTTCGTAGGTTAGGAAAGGCGACTCACCGACAGGGACCTCATTGGCGCATTTGAAAAAGGCCGTACCCTCGTCGATTTCATCGAACATGGCCAAATAGAGCGATTGCGCGCCGCTCGAGATCGTATGATGGACCTGTTTCCAGAAGAAACGGCCTTCCAGACGCGGTATTTGGTTGAGCGGAGCGGTTCCGTTCTGGAGGTTATACCAGCTGAATCCCGGGAAAAGGACTGGGAGATAGGTGATTTTATTCTGTTGGCACCAAAGGATGTCGTCCTGAATGAGTTGTTGGTAATTCTTGTATGAGTTGTAATCGAAACGACCTACGAACCACGGTTGTACGGCGTCAACTTGCCGGATCAGTTCATGGAGTCTCGGGTCCTGGAGTGCATCGGTCGACAGATCGCGCCAATGCGTCGGTACTCCCAGCATTACGGAACAGCCTTCGTTTTTGAGGAAACGGATGATTTTCTCGACCTCGTCGTAGCCGTAATCGCGGCCGTCGTCGAAACCGACACCCCATACGGCGACCAGAGGTTTACCGTTGTGGTGCAGATAGTGGTCGTTGGGTCTGGAAGTGATGTTGTAGGTATGCATCAGTTCGCGCCAGTCATCGAACAGAATTTCCTCTTCACCGGCTTTCATCCCCGACAGGTCGTACATGATGCAAACGGCCCGGTCGTACTTCTCGGCGGCATCGAGGGCATTGAAGAGAATGGTATTGTAGTTGTTTACGCCCCGTTCAGAACGGATGTCGCTGATGAAACGTTGCATGAATACGCCGTCGATACCGTAGTCATGGAGCCATTTGAAGTGGAGAAAGGTAGTCGATCGGTCGCGAGAGCTGAATACTTGTGCCGTTGTTCCGTCGGCAAACACGAAAGGAGTATCGTAAAGTTTTTCGTATTCGCTTACATCGGGCCACAGGTCGATGGTGCACATTCCGGGGCGGAATTCCTTGTTTTTCTGATAGTGTCTCCAACCTTGTCCGGAGCCGTCTTCCGGGGTGTTGAACCAACCTTGATAACCGGCCATAACGAGCCCTTCGAGCGATGCGAAACGGGGCTTGTCTTCTTCGGAGGAGGAATCATTACGGTTGCAGGCGCCGAACAGCTCGCTGGCGCAAAGGAGGCATGCGATGAGGCATGCAGTACGTGAGTTTCTTTTCATGGGACCGATGGTTTTACGGTATGACAGTTTCCGGTACTTCGTCGAGAGAGAAGTACGTGGATGAATAATTTTCATCGTTGACTTTCCAGATACGGATACCAGAGAATCCGGTACCCAGGGCCCGACCTACGGGACCGCAGGTAATCATGTCGATCCCTTGGCATTCGGCTTCCTTGTGGTTGTGGAGGTGTCCGGCGATTACGGCGTTGACGTTGTATTTTTCGAACAATGCCCAATATCGCTGGCGGTCGCCGGAAGCGAGATTCGAGTAGCTATCCTCTTCGTCGATTCGCGACACGAATACCGGACAGTGAGTGAATACGAAGCGATATGTGCACTTGCGGGCCTTTTTCAGTTCTTGTTCTAACCATTGGTATTGTTCAATTTCGAGTGTTTCGTTGCTGTCTTTGATTAGGCCAGAGTGGATTCCGATAAAAGCGCAGTTTCCGTATCTGAATGAGAACCGGTCGTTTCCGAATTCGGCCTTGTATGCTTCCACGTGTTTCAGGTCGTTGGTACGTCCCGTGTCGTGGTTTCCGGGGATATGGTATACGGCGATATCCGGATCGATTCGGCTGATGAGTCCTTTGTAAGTGTCTATCTGGCGACGGTTGCGGGGAGTGTTGACCATGTCGCCCGTGACCACCACGAAGGCAGGTTTCAATCGATTGATATGAGCTACGGCCTGTGCCAGATGCAGACTGTCCTGGGTCAGACTTTTGTTTTTGTCAAAGAAGCCCATTTGCGGGTCACTGATCTGAATAAAAAAGAAGGAAGGTGTTCGGGCGGAGAGCATCGCGGACGAACAAAGGATCATCGTTGCAATCGAGAGAATACGGCAAAATCTTTTCATGGGTTTCGTATTTCTGTGTTTAGGTATCGCTTCCGGGAGGGATGGCCGCGTTCCGACCGAAAGCCGTCTCGTAATATGTCGTAAAAATAGGGGTTTCCTATTAATAATAAATTAATGTAAACCTTAATAAGGCGTGTTTCGCCCTTTCCGCCCGGATTTTTTTCGATATTCCTCACGGATATTTCGGTTGTATGTTTCCTCGACTCGTATCATCCGTTAGTTGTTGTACCGTTGAAAAATGGGAAACTCGGCACTGCATCTTATGTGCATGGTGTTTCGAGTTCTTTTGTCGCATGCCGTTTCCCCATTGCTTCGGATGCGGACACCTGACAAAGTCTGGAACGGAAGTGTCAAAATGTCACCCCCATGGGTGGTGGCATACAAATTGATATTTTATGCGGCGGATGCACGGCATCCCGGATTGGAGACAAACATTAAACACGAAATAGATATGCAAAACGGTAAAATCGGTGTGACCACGGAAAACATATTTCCGGTCATCAAAAAATTTCTCTATTCGGATCATGAAATTTTCTTGCGTGAATTGATATCCAATGCGGTCGATGCGACTCAGAAATTGAAGACATTGGCTGTTTCGGGAGAATTCAACGGTGAGTTGGGCGATTTGACGATTCATGTGGATGTCGATTCCGGGAAACGTATGCTTACTGTATCGGATGCTGGTTTGGGTATGACGGCCGAAGAGGTGGACAAATATATCAATCAAATTGCCTTTTCGGGGGCAGAGGAGTTTATGGCCAAATATAAGAATCAAGCGATCATCGGTCACTTCGGGTTGGGTTTTTATTCGGCGTTCATGGTGGCCGACAAGGTAGAGATCCGCACTCGCTCATATCGCGAAGGGGCCAGAACCGTTGTATGGAGTTGTGAAGGGTCGCCGGAATATACGATGGTTGAGACCGATGAGGAGCATCGTCGCGGTACGGATGTGATTCTTTACCTTTCCGAAGATTGTTCCGAGTTTGCCGATCAGGCACGTATTCGGGAGATGCTTCGTAAGTATTGCCGCTTTTTGCCTGTTCCCATAGCTTGCGGCAAGGTGAAGGAGTGGAAAGACGGGAAGTATGTCGATACCGACAAAGACGAGATAATCAACGATACCGATCCGCTATGGACACACAAACCGGGTGATGTGACCGCAGAACAGTACAAGGAGTTTTACCGGGAGCTCTATCCGTACAGCGATGACCCTCTGTTCTATATTCACCTCAATATCGACTATCCGTTCCATCTTACGGGGATTCTCTATTTCCCGAAGATTCACAATAATTTCGAGATTCAGAAGAACAAGATACAGTTGTACAGCAATCAGGTGTATGTGACCGACTCTGTGGAAGGGATCGTCCCCGAGTTTTTGACCTTGCTGCATGGAGTGATCGATTCTCCGGACATACCGTTGAATGTTTCACGTAGTTACCTTCAGAGTGACAGCAATGTGAAGAAAATCTCGGGTTATATCACGCGCAAGGTCGCGGATCGGTTGCAGGAACTTTTTGACCAGATGCGTCCCGATTTTGAGGGTAAGTGGGATGATTTGAAGATTTTCATTCAGTACGGAATCATCACCGACGAGAAATTTGCCGAAAAGGCCGAAGGTTTCATGTTGTTGAAGAATACGGAGGGAAAATATTTTACGCTTGAGGAATACAGGCAGCTCATTTCCGGGAATCAGACCGACAAAAACGGGAAACTGGTCTATCTTTATGCGGATGATGTGGTAGGCAAATATGGCTTTATCGAGGCGGCACGGGCCAAAGGATACGATGTGTTGATTATGGACGGTCAGTTGGACGGTCATTTTGTCAGTTGGTTTGAGAACAAGTTTAAGGATACGCGTTTCGTGCGGGTTGACTCGGATGTGGTGGACAAGCTGATCGAGAAGGAACAGAATCTGACCATGGCGCTTGACAGTACGCAGCAGGAGATCATGCGCCCCGTATTTGAGAGCCAGTTGCCGACGGACGACAAGATTCATTACAACATCGCTTTCGAGCCTATGGAAGCGGGCGACCAGCCGGTAACGATCATTCAGGACGAATACATGCGTCGTATGAAGGAGATGGCGGCGATGGGCGGTGGCGGCATGAGTCAGTTTTACGGACAGATGCCGGACAATTATACCATTGCCGTAAACGGGAATCATCCGCTGGTAATCGATATTTTGGGAAGTGTGGAGAGTGAATACGGCGATAAACTTAAAAGTATCAACAAACGGATCGATACGGCCGTAGCACAGGAAAATAAATTGACTCAGTTGCTCAAGGACAAGAAGGAGAGCGATCTCACGGATGATGAGAAGAAGGAGAAAGCCGATCTGTCGAAAAAGATTGCCGATCTTCGCACGCAACGAACCGAACGGCTCAAGGAGATCGGTCGGGGCAATTCGTTGGTAAAACAATTGATCGACCTGGCGTTGTTGTCGAATGGCATGTTGAAGGGCGAACAGTTGACCAACTTCATTCGGCGCAGCGTGGAGTTGTTGGAAAAATAGATTCCACGGCGGAGTTGTTTTCTGCCCTAAAGGTTTATATCGGGAGGGAGAGGATCGCACGCGATCCTCTCCCTTTTCCCGTTTTTTTGGGGGGGGCAGAACGAGGCGAATGTGCGGCATCTTGGTCGGATGCATATCAGAACGGCCACGGTCCGTCTTTGGCCCTGACCCGGCGTGAAAGAGATGCAGAAATCGCAACGGCTTTGTCAACGTTTGCGCAGAGGCAGCAGAATGGGGAGATAAACAACCAGGGCGATAATCGAAAACAGCATGCCACCCATTGCTCCGATGGCGAATGCAAACCAGAATACCTCGTCTTTCCCATCGTAAAGGAATGGCAATAATCCCAGTATGGTCGAGATAATGGTAAGCATGATAGGGGTTATTTTGCGGTTGTATGCTTTGATGTAGGCTTGCAACGGATCACGGCGCCAATTGGTCCGGATATGATTATATTCGTTGATGATGTAGATGCCTGCATTGACTACCAGTCCGCTCAACAAGACGAAAGCCGCAAACCCGCCCTGATCGAAATTAAAGTTCCCGAGGCCGAACACCAGAAATAATCCAATGAAGGAGATGGGGATCATTGATATGATTATCAGAGGTTTTCGTAACGATTCGAACAGGATGGAACAAAGGAAGTAAATGATAAGGATTACCAGCATCAGCAACCATATCTGTTTTTGGGCATCCTTGGGGCTCCAAGAGTATTCGGGCATTTCGGCTTTGTAGCCTATGGGAAGGATTTCGTCGTTGAGCCATTCCACATTGTTTTCGATCACTCGTTTAGCCAGTTCGGGAGATCCGGCGAAGTCAAATGCCGCGATCAGTTCGTATGTTTGGTTGGTTTTATAAATGTTGATTCCGGTTCGATGTTTGGAAATATTGCAGAAGTCGGAAATCTTGATTTGTGTGGAGTCTATGGAGATGATGTCGTTATTGATATGCCACAAGTCGAAATCGTTGCGCTGAGCGGAACTGATGGAGACGTTTTCGTTGCGGTTATCAATAAATATTTTTTCAAGTTCGCTATTGAACAGGCGAAGTTTCAACTCGTTGTACAGGTGGCTGACATTGAGATCAGACAAGGCGACTTTTTCCTTGTTGTAGTCCATTGAGTATTCGTTCTGGGGTATGCTCCATCGCACTTCGCCGCTGCACAACTCGGGTTCTTCGACGCGTCTGTTTTTCGAGAGCGAGTCGATCAGCAGTTGGCCATAGCTGTAAAGTCGATCGAAGTTGTATCCGGTCAGGATGATACGGTTATTTTTATATCGTGATAGGACGTTGTTGCTGAAGCCCTGTTCGATGACCCCATAGACTCCCCATGTGGCTCCTCCGTAATTCATGGCGGTACTGACGACATTGTTTCTCAACGTAACCGGGAATGCCGTGTATTCGTATTCGGGTTTGAAAGTGACCGTAATTTCGGCATCGTTGTACGAAGATATCCGGGTTTGGAACATTTCTATCTGTTCGAATTGACTCAGGTAGTTTTCCATGAAACGTACAATGTCGTTGAGTTGATGGATAGTGCATCCTTCGGGTAATCCGGCGTTTATCGTCAATGTAAGGCGTTCTGTTTCCCGGTAGAATCCTTTCAGTTCGATAGCCTGGGAGAAAAGTCTGAACGAGCCGCCGAGTAGCTTTTCGAAAAACTCTTTACGATTTTGGTAAAAGGGAGACCCGATAGTTTTGTTGTAGAACTCGCCCCATTTGGTGGGTTCTTCGTTTTTTTTGTATCGGATGGAAGAGGGGAGCAGGTGAATCGGGAGCCCGAAACTCAGGATCAGCAACAGGATGAAAACCCATTTGTGGCAACGCCCCCATTCGATGAATTTCGAGTAACCTCTGTTGTATCGAATGATTCGTCTCTTGGTTCGATATCGAAGAGTCGTCATGCTGGTACGCAAAGGGAATTTTTCCAGCAAGGAGGGGATGAAAAGAAAAGATATGAAGAGCGATATGGTAAGGTTGATGATGACGATCAGTGCAAAATCGCCCAGTTTTTCCTGATCATTTTCTGGCAGGAAAAAGATGATTATCAATGAAGCGATAGTTGTCAATAAGGCACCGAGAATGGAGATGAAGACCTTTTTGTTGTGATAGTAGCTGTAATGGTCGGTCATCATGATCGAGGTGTCGATAATCATGCCGAGCGATACGGTGAGTCCGGCCAGGGAGTAGATGTGTATCTGGAGGTCGAATATCTTATAGAATATGACGGCAACCAACAGGTTGGCCATCAGGGTGATGAATATGATGAACAAATAGTTGAAGTTGCGACTGGCCAACAGGACGAAGAGCAACAGGATTACGAGCGACATCGTTGTACGGATGAATATCTTTCGGAGTTCCTGATGGATATATTCCGATGCGTCGTAACTGAGCAGGGCGGAGAAATTTTCCGGGAAGTAGCTTTCCAAGAGAGTCATTTTCTCCTTGACATGCTTGGTAACGAGTATCATGTTGCTGCCCGGTTCCGCGAATATCGTGATATTGATCGTATTGAGTCCGTTGATCCGATAATAGGAGGAGGGTTCTGTTTCGTGATATATGATTTTGGCTATGTCACGGAGGTAGATGATTCTTCCGTCGCAGTTCTTGATCGGGATTAGTCCGAAGTCTGTTTTTTTGGGTCCGCTGACTCTCACGTTTATACGGTTTTGAGAGCCGGGTGTTTCGGCGATGCTTCCAATGAGGGTTTCGTCGAAGTTTTTCAGGAAGGCGTTTGCTATTTCGTCGCCGCTGATTCCGTATGTCCGTGCGAGTTCCGGATCGAAAATGATTTCGTATTCGAAAGGGGTTGTCCCTGACAGGTTGACGCTTGAGACGCCGTCGATCCGCGACAACTGGGGAAGGATATTGCGCGATA
>CASDWR010000176.1 GCA_949284665.1 uncultured Rikenellaceae bacterium
GACAAACTTTTCGGTTTGTCGCGCTTTCTATTGTCGGGAGTTGAATAGTCCCTATTTGAGGTATTTGTCGAGCCAACCGAAGAACTCACGGTTCCATACCAGTGAGTTTTGGGGTTTGAATACCTGATGTGCTTCGTTTTCAAAGACTACCAATCGGGCGGGTATCCCTTGTACGCGAGCTGCGGTAAAAGCTTCGAGGCTTTGAGTATAAGGGATTCGGAAGTCGTTAAGTCCGGTAAAGATCAGAATTGGGGTGTCCCAGTTTTGAACGGATTTATGGGGAGAGTTGGCATACGAACGTTGGGCCGTTGTATTTGTTTTGTCCCAGTACGGACCGCCGTAGTCGTTGTTTACGAACCACAGTTCCTCGGTTTCTCCGTACATGCTGTCGAAATCGAAAATACCGCAATGGGAGATGAAGGCCTTGAACCGTCCTTCGTGGTGGCCGGCCAGATAGAAGACGGAATAGCCTCCATAACTTGCGCCCACGCATCCAAGGCGATCCCGGTCGCACCATGGTTCGCGGCTGACGTCGTCGATGGCGCTCAGATAGTCACGAATGTTCTGTCCGCTGTAATCGCCCGAGATTTGGTCCAGCCATTCCTGGCCGAAAGAGGGTACGCCACGGCGGTTGGGGGCCACCACTATATATCCTTGTGCTGCCATCAACTGAAGATTCCAACGATAACTCCAGAATTGGCTGACCACACTTTGCGGACCGCCCTGACAGTAAAGCAGTGTAGGGTATTTCCGGGAGGGGTCAAAATCGGGCGGGAATACTACCCATGTGAGCATTTCTTTTCCATCGGTGGTTTTTACCATTCGTTTTTCCACTTTCCCCATGGGGATATGGTCATAGATTTCGCGGTTGATGAAAGTAATCTGGTTGATGGCCTCGCCGTTGATGGAAAAGAGTTCGGTGCCCTGCTTCAGGGTTGTACGCTCGAAGATTATGCGGTCGCCGTTGAGGGAGAAAGCGTTGATGTCGAAATCTCCCGATGTGTATTGTTCGACCATGGGGTCGTCGTATTTCACGGTGCATATTTGATGAGTTCCCTTGATCGGGGCGATGAAAAACAACTGGTTGTCATCTTTCCAAACGACGTTGAAGGCGTTGTAGTCGAAATTCTCCGTCAGGTCTTTCATTGTTCCGTCGTTGCTGTTCCATACGAAGAGACGGTCTTTGTCGCTTTCGTTGCCCGGACGGCGCATGCTGCGGAAAGCGATTTTACTGTCATCCGGTGAAAATACGGGATATTTGTCGTAGCCGGCCATTTCAGGCATTATGCGCAATCTCGGATCGGAAGGCCGATCGCTTTTGCAGATGTTTTTTGTGGTTCCCGAGGCCAAGTCATAAATGTATATGTCCGAGTCGGTAGAGACCGCATATTCTGTTCCGGTCATTTTTTTACAGGTATAAGCCAATTGGGTTCCTGCGTGGTTCCATGCGATTTCACTCATATCGAAGTACGGGGCCATAGGGGCATCCCATGGTTCGTTTTCCATGATGTCCCGATCGTTTTCAAGCGAACCTTCCTTAATGTCTGCCACGAAAATATGCATGTATTCGCCCTTGTCCCAGTAATTCCAGTGGCGAGCCATCAGGTCGTCGTAAATCAGCGCCTGCGATTTGTCCATATCGGAATATACGTCTGCGGATTTGACGGGTTTTACGGCGACTCGTTTCACATAAAAGGCGTGCTGTTGGTCGGGAGCGATACCGTATCCTTCGATTCCGTCTGCCACGTTGGAGTGTTGTGAAGAGAGTTTCACTCCTGTTTTTTTACTCCATATCTGGGTGGATCCGCTTTTGTCGCTCAGGAAGAAGAGCGTACTGCCGTCGGCACTCCATTGAGGGCTTGATTCGTTGGCCACGTCATTGGTCAGGCGGACCGGTTCGCCACCTTCGGCTGGCATTGTATAGATGTGGGAGGTTCCCTGGTTTTCCTCCATATTGTAATAGGTGATGCAAAAAGCTACTTGCTGGCCGTCGGGCGACAGAGTGCTGCTTCCTACACGTCCCATTTTCCACATGACTTCCGGAGTGAATTTGCCGGCAGCGATCTCTTCCGGGGAGAGTTTGTTCGGATTTTCCATTGAAGTTTGTTTTGTGTTAAGACATCCGGTCATGACCAGTGTCGTTCCCGCCAGCAATAGGGCGAATGTCGTTGTTGTTATCATCCTCATTTGTATGTTATTTGGATTGTTCGTTTTCATTGAAATAAACGTCGAAAACGTGTCGGATCGTATAATAACTGCCTGCGACAGCCAGCCACAATCGGCGGCCGGCAAGCCATTCGGCCTGCTGTATGCCCTCTTCGGTTTGGGGTTTCGGTTCGGTGGTATTGTCGGGACAGCTCATGCGGTACCACCATACCCGTTTCATTTCCCACCGTCCGTATGTGTCGTAGATGTGCTGTGTCGTGGTCAGGAATCGGTCGATTTTTATCTGGTTGAGACCACACTCCTCCTCTACTTCTCGGATTGCACATTCGGGTAATGTTTCATGCTTTTCCCGATGACCTTTGGGCAAGTCCCAGACGCCGTTGCGATAGATCATCATTACACTTCCGTCCTTGCGCGACACGATGCCTCCGGCAGCTTCGACGGCGACCAGTCCAGCGGCAAAACGTTCGAAACACTGCTCCGGATCTTGGGATATTATTTGGAGGGTGTTGCTATTTTCGACTTTTTGAAGCAACTTTGCAGGGGTCAACTCCTCGTTGGAGGTGACATGCAGAATGGGGTCTGTTTCATTCTCTGCCTGACGGACAAAACAGAGGGCTGTGTTTTGGTAATAGACGCAAATCATGATACGACGGATGTCCGTCACAAAATAACGCAATAAAACTCAATCGTACAAATTTTCTTCTTCGGCAAACGTAATTGCGCATGGAAAAATACGAAAGCAAACAACAGCAGATTCGTCGTCCGGCAGCACAAGTGTATACGCTGCTTTCGGACTTTTCGAATTTTACACCGGCCTTGCGTGACCGGGTGGAGGAGTGGCAGGCCACACAGGAAAGTTGTTCATTCAGAGTCAAGGGAATATCGGTTCGGCTCCGGATTGTCGATCGGGTTCCCGATTCGCTTGTCAAGATAACCGGGGATGAGAATGCACCGTTGGATTTTACGCTTTGGTTCCAGTTCAAGGAACTCGCTCCGGACGACACGCGCATGCGAATTGTTTTGCATGTAGAGTTGAATATGGTGATGCGTATGATGATCGGGTCGAAGATCCAAGGGGCGATCGACGAGATGGCCCGTCAGATTGCCGATACGTTCAATCGGGCGCCCTTTCCTGTTTGATAACAGTCGTCCTGGCAGGTTGGTTTCAGGGCAGTTCGTCAACGAGATGTCCGGAGGCAACGATTTGGGACGGATTGTGCGGGGTTTTGATCTGAGTGTCGAATCCGGTAAAAGTGAAACCGAATATTTCTTTTCCCTTTCCTGGATGGGCTGGGTAAACCACATGGCGAACGGAGGGACATTGGTCCGATTGTCGGACTTTGCTGTGCCCAAGATTGGAGGTTACAGAGATTCGTCGGCTTCGAAAATCGGGGCGTCAAACTGTTTGTGCCCGGCCAGGGAGAACTCCAGGTATGTGATGGGCAATCCTTGTTCCAGGAATCGATTCTCGTAGGCGGTTTTGATCGAGAGTGCCGCATCGGCGAAATCCGTCCCGTATATGTCATCGCTGCACGCGAGCAACGGGAGCGCATTTTCCTCGATTACTGCTTTGGTGTACTTGTGAAGGTGTTGTGAATCGGTTTTGAGACGGATCGGTGCCTGTGGTCGCAGAAAGCGAGCATAGCATGCGAGGAAAGCGGGAGAGGTGAGCCTTTTTTTTACTCTGTGTCGTTTGAGTTGCGGGTCGGGAAAAGTAATCCATATCTCATCTACCTCGTCTTCGCCAAATAATGAGTCGAGAAATTCGATGCGTGTACGCAGGAAAGCGACGTTCTCAAGTTTCGCTTCGGTTGCGGTTTTTGCTCCGCGCCACATGCGTGCCCCTTTGATGTCGATCCCGATATGGTTCTTTTCCGGATGGGCCATTCCGAGGGCAACGGTGTACTCTCCTTTTCCGCAACCCAATTCGAGTACGATGGGATTGTCGTTACGGAAAATCATTTCATTCCAATGCCCTTTCAGCGGATGATCCTTGTGAAATACTTCCTCGAAGGCAGGTTGTATCATGTTCCGGAAGGTCAGATTCTCTTGAAATCTTTTCAATTTATCCTTTCCCATGGTGTTATTTCGAGTTGTTTTTAAGTGATATGCCAGCAGCCCATACACCTTGTAACGGTTTCTGTTCCTGTGGCACGAGGGTAAATAGATAGGTCCCTTTTTGCTCCAGGTTTATCTGCTCACGACATTTGCGGGAAGTTTCGTGTATGGTATTCGCAGGTGTGGTTTCGGATGCCTCCGGAGGGAAGAAAATAACGGTTTCCGTGAGCGACGATGAGTCGGGAGCCTGGATGACGATTTGCAGCCGGATCGGAATACTCCGACAGAAAAGCCGGTTGTCGTAACGCAAGAAAAGCGAAAGTTCTTTTTTTGCGAGGGTATCTTCGTTATGCCATTCGAGTGTGCAGGGTTGGTCGTTTCTCCATCCGGAAGGATCGGTGTCGATCGCAGATGAATCGATAACGGCCATGCAGCTTGCACACAAGAACGAGACGATGCATAGGGTCGCCCACTTCGGGAATCGAAGATCGTTCGGTTTCATAGTCTCCGTTGGTCGGGTGCTTACTCTTTGGGTTTGTTCGACTGGCTTTCGGGTCGGTTTCCCGGGCGTTTGTTACCGTTCTGTCGGTAAGGACGGGACTTCTGTTGACGCGGGGGCCGGTTGTTCCCGTTTTCGGCCGATGGTCGTACGTTGTCGTTTTTTGCCGAGTCGCGTAGAGGGTTGTTACCCGGTCGGTCGGATGTGTGATTATTGTCTTCCGTAAGAGACTCTCTGACTTCGTTCCGGGAATCGTTGCCGTTTTGTCGGGATGCAGGTTGCTGTTGCTTTCCTTCTTTCGATTCCTGCGATTTCACTCCGCCGTTCTTTCCACCCTTACGTTTTTTCTTTTTCCGCTGCGAGTCGAAGCGGGTGATGCTCTCTTCCCCGAGGACATCGACATAGGATGGTTCCTCCTCTTGCGGTCGGAAATTCTTCTCCGAGTCGATTCTTTCGGGTTTAATTCCTTTGGCGTTGAGTCTCAAGATCTCTTTTACCCGGTTTACGGACAAGGTGACGAGTCCAGTCATGGATCCGGGGACGGAACTGAAGCTCATGGTACGGGCCAAGATATCGCTTTTTACATGGAAATAGTCGCCATCGAGAGTCCGAAGCGGTTCGTTGAGCTTGGGAAATTCGCGACGGGCATCCATATAATCGTCGTATTCGTAGATCAGACAGCATTTGAGCTTGCTGCATTGTCCAGCAAGTTTTTGTGGGTTAAGGGAGAGATCCTGCGTACGCGCGGCATTGGTGGTCACCGATGCAAAACTCGATATCCAGGAGGCACAACACAACTCCCTGCCACAGGATCCCAGGCCGCCGATACGTCCGGCTTCCTGACGGGCACCGATCTGTTTCATCTCCACCCGGATATGGAATTGTTCCGCAAATACCTTGATTAATTCACGGAAGTCGACCCGTTCGTCGGCGATGTAGTAGAAGATGGCCTTGATTTTGTCTCCCTGATACTCGACATCGCCGATTTTCATGTTGAGTTTCATGTCGGCAGCGATTTGTCGGGCCCGGATCATGGTATCGTGTTCGAGTGCGGTTGCTTCCTTCCATTTTTCGATATCGAAAGGTTTGGCCTTTCGGTAAATTTTTTTGAATTCACCGTTGAGCGGGTTGAATCCCACACGCCGCATCTGTTTGGCCACGATGTCGCCGGTAAGAGAGACGATGCCGATATCGTGACCCGGCGATGCTTCCACGGCTACGATATCGCCTTCCTTGAGGGGGAGATTGTTTACATTGCGGTAGTATCCGCGACGGGTATTTTTGAAACGTACTTCGAATATGTCGTTCGGCAGATTGTCGGGATACTCTTTCAGCCAGTTGGTCGTGTGGAGTTTGTAGCACCCTTGGCAGGGGACGGCGGCGATTTCGCCATCCTGTTCGCAGAACGTACAGCCGCGTCCCATGTTGAGAGAACACCCTTCAGGCCTGTATTGATCGTTATCCATAGTGTATTCCTTGGTTATTGTACAAAGATAATCATTTTGCTCGATTTTTCGGTATTTCCGCAAGGAATAATCGATCGGTGTTTAAGTGCTTTGAAAGAGGGGCGATTCCTGTATGCGGGGGAGGCGGATCATCTTTTGTTTTCGAACAGGACACGGCAGGCGGTATCGTATCCGCAGGTGAAAATTTCTTCGGCTTTGTCGAGGTCCGTGTTGGCGTATTTATCGAGGCCCTGCGGTTCGATAAGCAGGTCGCATTCGGCGATGTCCTTGAAGATATTGGCGTGCGACATGAAATTATAGGTGCGCATGGCAACTCCCATGATATTCAGCCGGTATTTCTCTTCTGCGTGGATTGGGCTGACATTGATGGCGATGACTTGACGGCATTCGTGTCGGATAGTAGATACGGGCAAGTTCATGAGCACTCCGCCGTCCACATAGTATGTGCCTTCGATTTTAATCGGTGCGAAGACGATCGGCATGCTGCAAGAAGCGGCGACCCGTTCGGCGATTGCTCCTTTGCGGAACGAAACGCTGCGCCCGTGATCGAGATCGGTTGCTGTGCACGAAAACGGGATACGCAGTTCTTCTATGTTCCGAACACTCAATTTTGATCGCATGAAATCGATACACTCGTCGAGTCGCAGCAAACCGCCCGGAGCACGGGTTGGTTTGGTAAAGCGGAAGAAACTGGCGTTGGCGAAGAACTGCAGAATTTCATATGGTTCGTAACCGTCGGCCAGGAAGGCCCCTGCCAATGCTCCGGCGCTTACGCCCGAAATGATGTCGGGTCGGATATTGTGTTCAAACAGGGCTTGAATGGCTCCCAGATGGGCCAATCCTTTGATGAATCCTCCGCTGAGGGCGAAACCGGTTTGATAAATTTTTTCCATGTATCAATCGTTGAGGGCGATGAATTTTCGGAGTTTGAGTCGGTAACGTCGGTTAAGCAGATAGGCTGCCGTTGCGAGTCCGAGGATAAATCCGATCCACAGGCCGGGAGCATCCCAACCGAAAACGAACGCACACAGATAGCCGATCGGAAGGTTGATTACGATGTATGCGATGAAGGCGATGGCCATGATGGGTTTAACGTCCTGGATTCCCCGCAGGATTCCGATAGAGATACATTGCAGCCCGTCCGATATCTGGAATACGGCAGCAAAGATGAGCAAAGTCGATGCCAGACGGATGACCTCGGGGTCGGACGTGAAGAGCATGGGGATGTATCGGCGCAACAGAATGAACAGGAGTGCCGTAATGGCATTCCACATCAGTCCGATCCGATAGGATACGTTGGCGTATCGTTTGATTTCGGCAAAATCTCTGCGGCCGAATTCATGGCTAACGCAGATAGTTGCGGCCGATCCGATACCCAGTACGATCATGAAGGCGAGATTTGAGATGACTGTGGCAATTTGGTTTCCTGCCAGTTCTACGGTTCCGATCCAGCCCATCATGATTCCTGTGAGGGCGAAGGCGGAACCTTCCATCAGCATTTGCAATGAGATGGGGGTGCCGACCTTCAGTAACGACCGGAATCGTTCGCCGGAGAAGTTACGGATTGAAAAGAGGGACAGATAACGTTTGAGCGAGTCTCGTTTCCAGAAATAGGCGATGATGAAAATTGGGGTACAGATACGCGATATGAGGGTAGCCAGTCCGGCACCGGCGGCCCCCATCGGTTCGGCCCCCAGATTCCCATAGATGAAAATCCAGTTAAAGAAAATATTGATAAGGTTCGAGGTGATGATGATCGCCATGGCCACTTTGGTGTTGCCGATGCCTTCGAGGAACTGTTTGAAGGCGGCGAACAACATGAAAGGGAGAATCGACCATGTGATGTATTTGAAATAGGGGATGGCCTGTTCGATCACTTCCCGAGGTTGTCCCATGTGGTGCATCAGCGGAATGATTCCCATCAGCAGTCCGAAGAGAATGAGTCCGATGACCGAGTAGAGCAAAACGGAGTGCTGAAGGTAGGAGGCGGAAATTCTGTGGTTTCCCTGAGCGTACATTTCACCGACGAGCGGAGTGATTCCGAGCGACAGTCCTACTCCCATGATAAAGAAGATGAAGAACACCGCACCTCCGAACGATACGGCAGCCAGCGGAGTGGCTCCGAGACGACCCACCATGGCGTTGTCTAC
>CASDWR010000177.1 GCA_949284665.1 uncultured Rikenellaceae bacterium
CCTTCCTGTACCTTCTCTGCCGATTTAACCGGATCCATTTCATAAGCCTTGTTATAGGCTTCCAGCGATTTTTCGAGTGCACCGTCATACACCACTGTTGTCAATTCCCAAGCCTTGATTCTGCCATTGGCATCAGCGTACGCCTTAAAATGAGGGAATGTGAGCAACGTATAGTCAACCGTTCCGATTTTTACCTGTTCCTTTTTGGGCGTACCGAACATCAATGTAGCCGTAGCCTCGTCAATCTGATCGTAAAGGTTCTTCGAAACCGCTACCTCCGCATCATAAAACACCTTGCCCCGATTGAGCCATGTTGCCGCTTTTTCTGCTTTTTTCGGATTGGCGATCGCTTCATCCGACTTCTCGATCTTCTTCAGAAGCCCGTCCTTGTCGATGACCACTTTCGTCATCTGGGCGAAAAGCGATGGAGCGGTTACCACCATCACCGCAGCCACCATTGAAATCATCCGTTTCATAACAATAATTTTAAGTGTGTTAATAATTCCGATTATCGATTAATTGTCTTGAGACATCTCCGTTTCCGCACTGTTCACTCCCTCCCCTTGCTCATTAATCAACTGACTAACCTCTTCATTCTCTTCGCTTTTCGGCACAGCAATTACCGAAGCAATGGAGTCTCCCGCACGGAGATTGATGATCCGTACTCCCTGAGTCGCACGGCCAGCTACGCGAATGCTCGAGACCGACGTACGGATCGTCACACCGCTCTTGTTGATAATCATCAGGTCGTAATCGTCCGTAACCGCCTGCATGGAGACCAGTTTCCCCGTTTTTTCGGTAATCTGGATGGTCTTGACACCCTTACCGCCACGATTCGTAATGCGATAATCCCCCAAATCGGTCCTTTTACCGTAACCGTTCTCACTGAGTACCAGAATATCCTGATCACTATCGGGTTCTATACATATCATGCCTACCACATAATCGTCCTTTTCGAGAGCGATACCACGAACACCGGCTCCCGTTCTGCCGATCGGGCGCACCGTCTTCTCGGGGAAACGGATCGCCTTGCCTTCGTGTGCGGCAATCAGAATCTCGGCCTCACCGCTCGTCAACCGCACATCGACCAACTGATCGTTTTCGCGAATCGTGATTGCATTCACACCATTCTGCCGCGGGCGGGAATAGGCTTCCAGCGTGGTTTTTTTCACCACTCCGTTACGGGTACACATCACGATATAGTTATTATCGACATACTCCTTGTCATCCAATTTCCGGACGTTGATAAAGGTTTTTACCTTGTCGTCGGGTTCGATCCGGATCACGTTCTGGATGGCACGTCCTTTCGAAGCGCGGGCACCTTCGGGAATCTCATACACCTTCAACCAGTAACAACGGCCCTTTTCGGTAAAGAAAAGCATGGTATTGTGCATCGAAGCCACGTATATCTGCTCGATAAAGTCCTCTTCGCGCGTGGCGCTACCCTTCACCCCGATTCCGCCACGATTTTGAAGCCGGTATTCGGCCAGCGGAGTACGCTTGATGTAACCCATATGCGAAAGTGTAATCACCATCTCATCATCGGCATAAAAATCCTCCGGATTGAACTCTTCGGTGCTCATTACAATCTCCGTACGACGCTTGTCTCCATATTTTTCCTTCATTTCCAGCATCTCGTCGCGCACCACCTGCAACTGCATTTCCGTACTGCCGAGTATTTGCTTATAATACTCGATACGGTCGCACAGTTGTTTATACTCATCCTCGATTTTATGACGTTCCAAACCGGTGAGTGCCCGCAACCGCATTTCGATGATAGCGCTTGCCTGCACCTCGCTCAGGCCGAAACGCTCCATCAATCCGGCCTTCGCGGCATCGGGTGTAGCTGCACCGCGGATCAGCGCAATTACCTCATCGATGTTATCGAGGGCAATCAGCAAACCTTGAAGAATATGAGCCCGCTTCTCCGCTTGCGCCAGATCAAACCGCGTGCGACGTACCACCACTTCATGGCGATGTTCCACAAAATGGACTATCAGATCCTTGAGATTCAGCAGCATCGGCCGTTGTTCTCCATACTTGCCCACCAAAGCGATATTATTCACCGGGAACGACGTTTGGAGAGGTGTATTGCGGAACAGCGTATTGAGTACAACGCTCGCCACGGCATCTTGTTTAAGAATAATTACGATTCGCAATCCTCGACGATCCGATTCGTCGTTGATATAAGAGATTCCCTCTATTTTCTTTTCATTAATCAGGTCGGCGATCTTCTTGATCATGTCGGCCTTGTTGACCATGTAGGGAATTTCAGTCACCACAATACACTCCCGACCGCTGGCCGTATGTTCGATTTCCGTTCGGGCACGCATTACAACCCGACCTCGTCCCGTTTCCAAAGCCTCGCGAACTCCCTCATAGCCATAAATAATACCTCCCGTAGGGAAATCCGGGCCTTTTACATATTTGGCCAACTCGGACACTTCGATATCCCGATTGTCGATGTAGGCACAAATAGCGTCGCACACCTCGCCCAAATTATGGGGAGCCATATTGGTCGCCATACCCACCGCGATACCCGACGATCCATTCACCAGCAACAGTGGAATTCGGGTGGGAAGCACGGTCGGTTCCTGCAACGTATCGTCGAAGTTATTGACGAAGTCCACAGTATCCTTATCAATATCGGCCATCACCTCATCGGCGATCTTCCGCATACGGGCTTCCGTATAACGCATCGCTGCCGGGCTGTCGCCGTCCATCGACCCGAAGTTGCCCTGCCCGTCTACCAACGGATAACGCAGGCTCCAACTTTGTGCCATACGCACCATGGCATCGTAAACGGAACTGTCGCCGTGGGGATGGAACTTACCGAGCACGTCTCCCACGATACGGGCACTCTTACGTGTCGGTTTATCGGAATAAAGGCCCAATTCATTGCTCATATCATACAGAATTCGGCGATGAACAGGTTTCAAACCATCCCTCAC
>CASDWR010000178.1 GCA_949284665.1 uncultured Rikenellaceae bacterium
AGGGACCACAACCTGTCCCCCATTTTCCCGAGGCACATATTCCAATGCAAAACGGAGTGTCGAAACATTGGAACAATCATCTACCACAATGATCTCCATCTCTCGAACACGATCCGGCTGAATCAGTATGCCTTGCGGGGTGTCTCCATACCCGGGGAAACGATTGCCTTTCTGCCGGATCAGACGAAAAATCTCGTTTCGGCTGCCCCGTTGAAGTGCATACTCCGCCACAGAACTCACATAGCGCCCCTCATCGAACGAAAAGCCATCCATCTTCAAGTCGAAAACGGTCTCTCCGTCCACTTTGGCCATAATCCGATAAATACCCATCGTATTGTTCGTGCCGTTCTTACGATCGGTCACCTCAACGACAAAATAGCCTGGACGCGACACACTGAATGAACGTACCAGACCATATCTCCCCGAAGAATGTCTTACGGTCTCCATCCGTCCCGCCAACTGTCGGAACGGAACCCCTGATACCGTATCTACCTCATAGTATCCTACTGAAAGAATACGGGGAGGTATCGTATCCCGTGTACGGATGAATCCACCTGATACCGGATTCAGCACCCGTTGCGTAGCTGTCTCCCGTACCTCGAAATGAAGATGGGGGCCGAACGAACGTCCCGAGTTGCCGGACCATGCAATCACTTCGCCTGCCTTGACCGGAAATTCGTTCTTCTTCGGGAACAGATCGACCGAATGTCTCTTCAATGCCTCGCGCCGTTCCCGCACGTATGTTTCGATACGTGGAGAAAAACGACTCAAATGTCCATATACGGTAGTATGGCCATCGGGATGTGCCACATAAAGTACACGACCATATCCATACGGTTTAATCCCGATCCGACAGATGTAACCGTCCGCCACACTCTTCACCTCCTTCCCTTCGACACCTCCGGTTTTAATGTCTATTCCCGAATGGAGATGGGTCGCACGCATCTCGGCAAAGTTGGATGACAACAAAGGCAACCTGTCCATTGGCATCGGGTACGACTGTCCACGAACCGGAAACAATGTTCCGCTCATCATGGCACATGCAACCAGGACCCCATATCTAATCGCATTCATCTTCCGTTCCCAAAGTTTTTTCTACGGCAGCCCGAACCGTTTCGAAATCGAAACCACGCGACAATCCAAAACGAATCAACTTGGCTTTCGCTTGGCCTGGTGACGAAACGGAAAGACTCCGGTTCTTGCGTTCCATCATCTCCGAAAGCCGCTCGACCGTCCGGCCATCCGATTCTGCTGAAAGCAATATCCGGTTGATCACGTCGGAATCGATCCCTTTGGCCTTCAAACCCGCCTTGATTTTATAATATCCCCACCCGCCGAAATGTATCCGATCGCGGACATAGGCTTCGGCAAAACGTTCGTCATCGATAAATTTCAACTCCTTCAGGCGCGCCAGGACACCCGCCCGCGCTCCGGCATCCACACCCCACCGATGCATCAACCGCATCGCATCGCCACTCGAGCGCTCCCCTCGGGAACACAACCGCATCAACGCCGACAACGCCTCTGCCGGACTTTTTATCTTTTTTTGTTTCAACTCTTCCGACATCGTACCATTCTCGGTTTCCCGTTCATATCATCAAAACACGTCACATCATCGTATCCGATTTGCCGCAACAGGGCACACACCTGACCGGCGTAGCGCTCATGTATTTCAAACCATAGCATCCCCCTGTCCGATAATCGCCCGATAAAAGCCCCGGCAATCGCCCGATAAAAGATCAACGGGTCTTCATCTGCTACGAAAAGTGCCAACGCAGGTTCGTAATCGAGTACATTCGGACGCATCCCGCAACGATCGCTCTCCGGCACATACGGCGGATTGGAAACCACCAAATCGTAATTCCCGCAACGCAATACAGGGTCCCAGGTTTCGGGGCCGGCCAACACATCCGCCTTCAACCAACAAACCGCATCGCCGTATCGACGTCCGTTTTCTTGGGCCACGGATAACGCTTCGTCCGAAATATCCACACCGGTCACCCGACTGCCGGGGAAAGCGGCAGACAAAGCCAGGGCAATCGCCCCGCTGCCCGTACATACATCAAGCATACGGAGTTCCCCATATCCGGAATACTCCTTTCGGATACGCATCACAAGCTCTTCCGTTTCAGGTCGGGGGATCAACACGCCCTCCCGGACCAGTAGTGACAAACCGCTAAACTCACACCGGCCCGCCACATATTGTGCCGGTCGTCCTTGTGTCAATTCGGCACACAGACGTTCTATCTCGCCGGCTGCAACCTCCGCATCAGGATCGGACACGTACATCCTGCGAGAAATACCATATACCTCCTCGGCCATAAAAAAAGCGATCGAACGGGCCTCCGGTTCTCCATAAAGCCCCTTGCACGCATCGGCAAATCTTGCAACAAGGTCTCTGCGTTTCATACCGCAAATGTACCTTTTCCGCCGCAAATATCAAAGAGAACCTTTCCCAACCGTAACCTATACCTCATTATCGTTTCACACGGATCCTGAAAAACAGCGCATAGAGAATCGGCACGTAAAACAACGTAGCAAAGGTACTGAAAAGTAATCCCCCCATGATCGTAGCAGCCAGCGGACCGAACATGGCATCGGACAACAAAGGTATCATCCCCAAAATGGTCGTCAACGAAGCCATCATCACCGGGCGCAGACGGCTCTCGGAACTTGAAACCAAAGCCTTCGCCGGATCGACTCCCAAAGCAATTTGGCGATTGATCTCATCCATCAGCACAATACAATTCTTTATCATCATGCCGATAAGCCCCAATGCACCTACGATCGCACAAAAAGTGAATGCTTTCCCCGAAATGAGCATCGCCCCCACTACACCGACCGCCAACAACGGAATACAACAGATTATAATAAGCGGCTTGCGATAATCCCCGAAGAGAAGAATCAATACCGCAATCATCAAAACGATACCCAAAGGCACATTCTTAAACAGATAATGCATTGTTTCGCTGCTGGCGCTCTTCTCTCCCTGCCATGAAAGTTCATATCCGGCAGGCATCGCCAACTGTTCCACCTTCCCGGCCACAGCTCGTCGAGCCTGTTCCGTTTCCACACCCGGGGCAGGCGAACACATCACCCGTTGGGCACGACGGCCGTTGTAACGCAATACGACAGGGTCTTCCCATCCAACCTCGACACCACGACTGACCTGCTTCAACGGCACAGTCCTCAACACGGACTCAATCAACGTCCCGCGATCCAACATGCCTGTACCCAGTTTCAACAGTGTCTCCTCATCCAACAAGGCATTCAAATTCGGAATTGTCGGGAAAATCGGTACATTCTCCAAATCGTCGATCGGGCTTCCGTCTCCCGCCGTACATTTCAGATAGATCGTATTTTTATGACTGCCATCGTAAAATGACCCTACAGGTATACCTCCCGAAGCTGCAAGCATCGAAAAGGCTACATCGTAGCGACTGAGTCCCGCCGCACGTGCCGCTACCTGATCGTAATCGACTCGCAACACGGGAATCTCCGGCTCCCAATCCGTAGTAATCAAACATACCTCCGGAGTGGATTCCATTATCCGGCGTGCACTGTCGGCCAACGCATGCAGCACAGCCGGGTCCGGTCCCGTAAACTGCACCTCAATCGGATACTTCTTATACATCAGATTGTATCGTTTGAGTTTTACGTAGGCATCCGGATACCTCGACGTCAGCGTCCGTTGTATATCATCAATATGTTCTTCAAGCGCTTTAGACGATTCGAAATCAATGATCAACTCCCCATACGAAAGCGACGGAGTCGCTATGCTGCGTACCAGATTATAACGTGCCGGCGTACCACCGACCGAAGCCGTTATGTTCCGTATTTCAGGTCGGCTCCTCAACCACTCTTCAATCTCCTTCAAATCCGATTGTACCCGGGCGGAATTCGTCCCCTCTGGCAGTTTGTATTCCATATAAAGCTGGTCGTATACCATATCGGGGAAAAAACCGTTACGCATGTAACGATACCCCCAGACGCTCAATGCAACGAGTACGAATGCTCCTGCAATGGAGGCAAACCGGTGACGAAGGCCGAAGGCGAGTGTACTCCGAAGCCATCGATAGATCTTCCCATCATAAAGTCGCGATACATCCTCTTTCCCTGCCGACCCCTTCAACCAGCGATCCGCCATCAGCGGCACATGGACCAATGCCAATACCCAGCTCAAAAGCAGCGATACGGCCAACACGACAAACAAATCACGAACATATACACCGGCCGTATCGGGAGAAAGATATACGGGGAAAAAGGCCAGTATGGCAATCAACGTCGCACCCAACAACGGCATGGCCGTCTTACGGCCAATGGCTGTCATCGCTTCCCGGCGCGACTTTCCTGTTTTCAAATCGATCAGGATGCCGTCGACAATCACGATGGCATTATCCACAAGCATCCCCATCGCCAGCACGAAAGTTGCCAACGACACACGCTGCATGGTTCCTCCCGTGGCCCCCAACACCAACAACGAACCGATCACCGTTATCACCAGACTCGCTCCAATAATCAACCCACTGCGAAATCCCATCGTTACCATCAGAAGGGCTACGACAATAATTACCGATTCGAGAAGATTGATGAAAAAGGTACTCAAAGCATCCTCAACCCGTTCCGGCTGATAAAAAACCTTATGGCAGGCCACACCGGCCGGAAGTCGTTCGGCCTGCAACTCCGCCAAACGTTTCTCCACCCGGGTTCCTACTTTCACAATATCGCTCCCCGACGATGCCGCCACTGCAATCCCCAAAGCTCGGCTGCCGTTATAAGTCATCGAATTACGGACAGGAAGTACATATCCCCGTTCAACTCGTGCAATGTCACACAAACGCAACTGGTCGTCTTCATGCCCCTGAATCACCATTTGCTCAATCTGTTCTACAGCACGGAATTTATCCATCACCGCCACACGGATACGATCGGGACCGTTGTCGTAATAACCCGCATAACAAATGCTGTTCTGTCCATTGAGCGTAGCCAACACCTCAGCCGGGCTCACTCCGAGTGTCGCCATCTTTTCGGGCAACATGGATATGTCGATACTCTCATCCCGTTCTCCATAGATTTCTACCCGTGCCACGCCATCCACATCTGCGATCTCCCGTTTTATCAGACCCGCATAATCCGACATTTGTCGTTCGGTGAGCCCATCCCCGGTCATCGCGTACAAAATCCCGTAGACCAACCCGTAATCATCCTGCACAATCAACGACACTCCGGCCGGAAGCTGCTGTTCAAGATCATTCACCTTGCGGCGAAGCATATCCCAATACTGTTCCACAGCCCCATCCTTTACCGTACTTTTCAACTCCACCTGCAATATCGCCATGTCGTTGTACGAAGAACTGGTCACCGTTTTCACCTCCCCGACCGTACGGATACTCTTTTCCAAAGGGTCAACCACCTCCATCTCCAGTTCGTGCGCCGAAGCACCCGGATATATCGCCACTACCACAGCCAACTTGACCTTCACTTCCGGGTCCTCAAGTTTGCTCATATCGTACGATGCGAGCAACCCGCCAATCAACAAGACGGCAATCAAAAAATAGACAAGTTTTGAATGCCTGAAAGCCCATGCTCCAAAATCGCTCATAACATCCCTCCCACATTGGTTTTCGACATGGCAGGTATCGGAGCGACTTTCTTTCCTTCACGCAAACCATGTACCCCTGCCGTCACGATCTGCTCTCCCACCTCAACACCGGACCCGATTACAGCCCGCCCGTCCGTATGGAGACTCTCCACACATACCTCTCGACTACGGATCGTACCGTCGGGCCCATAAACCCATACGTAACTCTTGTCGTCACGTGCAAACAGTGCGGCAGCAGGCACGCAAACCTGCCCTCCATCCGCCGGTTTACATATCACATGTACCATGGTATTCATCCCCGGCGACGGTTGCGGACGAACATCCGAAGCAATTCCCAGGCGCAATCCATACAGTTGATTGGCATTCGCCTTGGGACTTATTCCCAACAGTCTCAAGGGAATCTTTCGATCCGGCCAGAAATCGAAAACAGCCTCGAAGGCCACAAAATCCTCCCGGCGCACATACTCCGAACCCGGTATATTGATCACTACTTCGGGTGTCCCTGCCGAAACAAACGTAAGTACCGGAATTCCCATCCCTATCACTGTAGCCGGATCGAAAAGATAACGTTGTACGTATCCATCGAACGGGGCATAAATTTTCGTGTCGGCCAACTGGTTCTTGCAATTCTCATACTTTGCCCTGATCTGCCGCAAACCGTATCGGGCCTTATCGTAAGCATCCGGTGTCACCACACTGTCCGCATATAAGGCCATTACCCGGCCGGCTTCCGCCTCGATACTCCGGTATTCGGCTTCAACGGCATCGAGTTGCAACCGATAGTCTCTCGGGTCGAGTTCGGCAACGAGTTCCCCTTTCCGGACAAACGCCCCCTGCTCCACAGGAAATGCAAGCAAGGTACCGCTTACCTTGAATGCCATGTTCACCTCTGCTGCCGCTTCCACTCGTCCGGGAAACTGCAATACCCGGGAACGGTCGTATGCCTCGACCGTATCGATCCGCACAAGAGGTACCCGTATATCCGCACTCCTGCGCCCACGGCATCCGTAACCACACACGAGCAGGCAACACATCGCCACAAACAACTTTTCTTTTCTCATATACAGTTCGCTTATTTCCTACAAAAATACACGGGTACATGTCCAGCAAAAAGCACGGAAACGACAATATATTGTCCTAAATATCGGAATGTTTGGCATAGATCACTCCGGATTTTCTCTTTTTCATATCCGTTTCCTCCCGTGTCCCCATCACGGGGTTCCCCAGTACTCGAAACGACGACCGACATTCGTCAGATTTTCAACCTATTTTGCAAATCCCTCTGCATTCAGATGTGACGGACAATGCAATACAGGACCGATATCCGAATCAACGGTTTCCACAACGATCATCTCACAAAAGGCCTATGCGGGACGACTTATACAACTCTGTCCAAACAATCCCGTTCACAAAACCGCCTATCGGTCGCCTCCATGGCCACCGATCCTCTTCTCCGATCACACCCTCCCGGATGCTGTTCCTTGACAACAAAAAAATGCGGCGAACTTTGCCCAAGTTCGCCGCACCATTCAGACACCGACTCCCTCCGGAAGTCGATTCACGGTCTGTTCGAATTCCCGTCAGAACCTCCAACCTGCCGTAAGGGTCAAATACCCGGAAGTCACATCGGCCACTCCGCTCAACACTCTCGTCAGTCCAAGATTGTATCGACCTTCGATAATCAGACCGCAGTTGAAATCATATGCCAGACCTGCAACAAATGCCGCATTGTAGTTATTAAACAACTTGCGTTCGCTGGTCTTCTCTCCGTCTCCGATCTTCTGTTTCGCACCAAGCAAATAACTGAACTGCGCCCCCAACTGCATGTTGAGTCCTCCCATCAGGTAATATTTACCGATCACCGGCATGGTTAGATAATCCAAATTATATTCGACTTTCGGATCTTCATCGATGGCTTCGATATCGAATCCCTGCTGGCTCCACATAAGTTCAACTTGCATCGCAAAATTGTTGGTGATGAATCGTTCCGCAAACATACCGGCAGTTAAACCCATACGCACCTTCGCTGACGGAAGACCGTTTACGGTCGAAAACGATGAACCCACTTTGGGGCCAAATCCCCAAGGCTGTGCATCGACAGAATAACCGATCATGAGCAGACATGCAATGGAAAGTAAAATCTTTTTCATAATTTTAGATAATTTAGATTAAAGTTTCGGCTTTAAAAAACCCTTTTCAACCGC
>CASDWR010000179.1 GCA_949284665.1 uncultured Rikenellaceae bacterium
AAACAAACTTCTCTTCTTTTCTCGGGTATCAGTGGTTGGACGAATCGATACGCTGTCTCCCGGCGGAGCTATCCTTTTGGATAGAGAATAGCCCGTGCAGTTGCAGCCCGGATTGATGAAATAGACGATCAAAGGATTGGTGCCGAAGTCCTTGAACGAATAGCCCCGGTAAGAGGCTGTCCATGCGGAATAAACATGGATAGCTACTGTATTCATTGTGATGTGGAGGTAATTAAAATATTGTTTTTTAATATGAAAACGGGATTATCCGGTTTAATGATTTTAAATATATCATTACCAAATGATACGAGTTTTTTATGCAGGAAAACTTGGCGTTCGTGCCGGTAGACGGGGGTTACTCTTTTCGGGCGAGGTGAGGAGGGCATGCCGAATTCCGGATGACCAATTGGGGTGGTAACAGGATTTGCGCCGGCCCGTTATCCTCACGAGCGATCTTTTGGAGGAGTGTTTCGAAAGCCCGTATCCCGATTGCATCTACGGGTTGTCCGATCCGTGTGATCGCGGGGTCTAAGAAGTCCAGATAAGGGTTGTCATCGAACGAAACAACCGAGATATCTTTCGGAATGCGCAGACCTGATTCTCGGATTGCCTTGACCGCTCCCAGCAGAATTGTGTTGCTCAATGCAAAAAGCGCCGTCGGTCGCGGAACAAGATTGAGTACAGATTTGGTTTCCAGATAGCCGTTGCGGATCGAAAAGTCGGAGCCGGAGACGAACGTCTTGTCGATGATACCGTATTGTTTCAGTGCATCGAGGTATCCGCGGACACGTTCTTTGACCGGCATGGAAAAGGGAATGCCCTGAATACAGGCAATGTGGGTGTGGTCAAGGCGAATCAGATATTCCGTCCCGTCGAAACCGCCACGATAATTGTCGGTGCTGATATATGATAATGACGTGGATTGGAAATAACGGTCGATCAGTACAATAGGCGTCTCTTGTGAATCGATTTGTTCCAACAGGGCGGGATTCTCTCCGCATGGAACGGCAATGATGCCGTCTACCTTGCGGGATAGAAGAGAAAAAAGAGCTGCTTCTTCATCGGTTCTGTTTCCCATACTGTCTATTACGGCTACCGTATAACCTCGATTCCTCGCTTCGTGGATTATTACACTGGCAATCTGGGCAAAATAGGGGTTGGCGATATCGGGGATGAGTAACCCCAATGTGCTCGTTTTCTTCGTACTCAGACCTTTGGCCAACAGATTCGGACGATAATTGCAACGTTCGGCTTCACGAGTTATCGTTTCGACGGTAAGGGGAGTGATGCGGTATTTTTGTGCCTGCCCGCTCAATACGCGGGAGACGGTAGAAACAGAGAATCCGGTTCGTTGCGAGATGGTAAGAAGCGTCTCTTTTTTCATGTGGAAAGGTCAGAAGATAATCCGAAACAATATTAACGATTTTTTTTGAAAATGATAGAAAAGGTCGGGAAAAGTTGCCAAAGACGATTTTATTTTTAACTTTGCGCAAACGTTTGCATGAAATGTTATGGAATTCGTTCCGGATCAATTCTTCGGGAGACTGCAGAAGGAAACCCTTGTCTTTTCCGGAGCAAATGGCGTGATGCAGGGGATCGGTTGGTTGAGACGGGTAGAAGAAGAATCTACGGTTGCCAGAGGATTGAGAAGTGTATTGTCGGAAATTTTGCCGGGTTTCGTTATGTGTGGCAATTATTGGAATCTTTCAGAACTCGGAGATGCAAGACTGGCGATTTTCAAAAATATGGTTCGATATGATTGGTTGGAACGTTTGTTGAGATAGGTGAAATCAAGATGTAAAGGATCAGGACAAACATGTTAAAGAAATACGGCTCATGAAAAAAATTGTGATTATAGGGAGCTCCAATACGGATTTGGTTATCAAAACGGATCGTATCCCCGATGTTGGGGAGACAGTGATCGGTGGATCGTTCATGATGACAGCCGGAGGCAAAGGTGCCAATCAGGCGGTTACGGTTGCAAGGCTGGGCGGCGATGCGACATTCATCGCCCGTGTCGGAACCGACATGTTCGGTCGACAAGCATTGAACGGATACCGCGAAGAGGGTCTCGATGTCGGTTTCATAGTTCAGGATAACGAAACGCCATCCGGAGTGGCATTGATCAGTGTCGATTCACGGGGAGAGAATTGTATTGTCGTTGCTCCGGGTGCGAACGACAACCTTTCCATTGCGGACATCGAAACGGCTCGAAACGAGATTGAAACGGCCGAATATCTGTTGATGCAATTGGAAGTCCCGATGGATGTTGTTGAGTATGCGGCCCATATTGCATATGCAGCCGGAGTCCGTGTGATTCTGAATCCTGCTCCTGCCTCCGTCCTTTCTCGAGAACTTTTGAGTAGACTCGATATCATTACTCCGAACAGAAGTGAATGTGCCTTGCTGACGGGAGTGGATGTGAAGAATTGGGAGAGTGCGGAGTATGCTGCAGGTTTGTTGTTGGATCAGGGCGTACAGAATGTCGTGGTGACATTGGGGACAATGGGCGCATTGGTGAAAAATCGCCATGACCAGTTCCGGGTACCGGCACGTAAAGTCACAGCCGTTGATACAACAGCTGCAGGCGATGTGTTCAACGGGGCGCTTGCAGTAGCAATGGCCGAAGGCAAAGAGTTGATAAGTGCGGTGAAATTCGCGACACTTGCCGCATCAATCTCGGTAACCCGCATGGGAGCTCAGAGTTCCGTCCCGACCAGGGAAGAACTGGATGCGTTACTCTCCGAGATGCCCGAATATGAAATCTGAAAAGGATATGAATCTTCGTTTTTCAATTAAAAATTCAATGTTATGTTTATTGTAAACAATTATGGCCTTGCGGTACTGTTTTGTATCATTACGATGTTATGTTGGGGCTCTTGGGGCAATACGCAAAAGTTAGCCTCAAAAAGTTGGCGCTACGAACTTTTTTATTGGGATTATGTGATCGGAATGGTGCTGTTTTCGTTGATCCTTGGCTTTACGATGGGGAGTATCGGCACCGAAGGCCGGCCTTTCCTGGAAGACCTGGCCCAAGCGGATGGAAGAGGCGTGTGGAGTGTAATATTGGGAGGTGTGATCTTCAATGCTTCCAATATTTTGCTTTCTGCTTCGGTATCGCTGGCCGGTCTATCGGTTGCGTTCCCTCTTGGGGTTGGATTGGCTTTGGTTCTGGGGGTAATCATCAACTATGTGGGCGCTCCGAAGGGCGATCCGTTGGTATTGTTTGCCGGAGTGGCGTTGATTGTCGCAGCCATCGTATGCAACGGATTGGATTCGAATGGAATTCGAAAAGGCGAAGAGAAGAGTACGGCAAACCGGATCGGAATCATGCTTGCCGTCGTGGCCGGTGTCCTGATGGCATTCTTCTATCGTTTCGTCGCTGCGGCCATGGACCTCGATCATTTTGAGAATCCCACTGCGGGGATGTTGACTCCATATTCGGCGATTTTCATTTTTTCATTGGGAGTATTGTTGAGTAATTTCGTATTCAATACTTATGTGATGAAGCGACCTTTTGTCGGAGACCCCGTTACATATCGCTCCTATTTCAAAGGTTCTGTTTCCACCCATCTGGTCGGTATGTTGGGTGGAGCCGTGTGGTGTTTGGGTACGGCGTTCAGTTACATTGCCGCCGGAAAAGCCGGTGC
>CASDWR010000180.1 GCA_949284665.1 uncultured Rikenellaceae bacterium
ATCCCGCCCCTGTCAACTTGACACCCAGTTCGAAATCGATGATGTCGTATTTTTTTGCCAGTTCCCAATGGGGAAGTGCACCTTCGGGCAGGACTGGTTTTTCCCCACCTGTCTTGACGATCACGTTGTCGGCGGCTGTGAGCCCTTTCGGTACGATGTCGGCCGGGGAATTCGGTAGGCTGACGATCAATGCATTCATCTCGTCGGTCGCCTCTTTCAGAGAGGTCTCGAGTTTTTTCGAGAGCTCTTTGAGGGAAGCTGTACGGGCTTTTGCAGTTTCGGCTTCATCCCGTTTCCCCTGTGCGAAAAGGGACCCGACCTCTTTGGCGATTGCATTCTGTTCGGCAAGCGTTTTGTCGAGTTGTTGTTGCAACTCTTTGCGCTTGTCGTCCAGCCGTTCAATTTTTTCCACCACAGGAGCTGCATCGACACCCTTGACTGCCAGTCGCTCGATGGTGCGCTCCTTGTTTTCTCTGATTTGCTTCAGCGTAAGCATGGCGTATCTGTTTTGAATTCTGTATTTACGGCTGCAAAGATATATAATAAAACCGAAAGATGGCGCGCCAAACGGAAAGAAGAGCGGAATGGAAAAAAGAAAGGGCTTGATGCCCCTTCCGAAAAGTGAAACCGTAAATTTTCGATTTCGAATCCACTATGTCCGATAGAGTGGTTGTAAAATGTATGGTGTTGTTAAATAGTGTATTATGGTTGGGCCACGTGGGATGGGGAAAGGATGCCCTTTCTCATTGGCAACTCTGTTCCTGCGTTGGAATTGCTTCGAGTTGAAAAAGGATCGAACGCAAATGTGGAATGTCGTAAAATATTTATACCTTTGCAGGTTGTAACGACAGGAAAAACAAGGATGAGCGAAAATAGAGTTTTGAAAGTAGGAATTACGCAGGGAGATATTAACGGTATCGGCAGTGAGGTGATTATCAAGGCGCTGTCCGATAGTCGGATGTGCGAACTCGTTACCCCCGTGCTCTACGGTTCTTCTAAGATTTTCGCCTTTTACCGTAAGGAGATAGAAGAAGGCGAGGGATTTGCGCCTCACAGCATAGCGTCGGCCGTTGATGCTCGGTCCCGTCGGATCAATTTAGTCGAATGTGTCGATGAAAATGTACGTCCGGAACCGGGGCAGGTAACGTCAGAGGCTGGAATGGCAGCCGTACAAGCCCTCCAATGTGCCGCCGAGGATCTCAAAAACGGGGTGATCGATGTGCTCGTCACGGCACCCATCAATAAGGAGAGCGTACAAAGCGATGCTTTCCGGTTTACGGGTCATACCGAGTTCCTGGCTTCCGTAACGGGTGGTGAACCATTGATGGTCATGTGTAGCGATCTGATGCGGGTAGGACTTGCAACAATCCATTTGCCGGTGGCGGAAGTGAGTGAACGGATTACTGGAGAGTTGATTGTAAGACGTTTGCATCAGCTTCAGAAAATGTTGATCGTCGATTTCGGCATTGTCGCACCGAAAATCGCCGTGTTGTCTCTCAACCCGCATGCCGGCGATGGCGGACTATTGGGCGGGGAAGAGGATAAAATCATCCGCCCGGCAATCGCAGAGGCCTATGCACAAGGAGTATTGGCTTTCGGGCCTTTTGCGGCAGACGGCTTTTTTGCTGCCGGCAACTATACCCGTTATGATGCTGTATTGGCCATGTATCATGATCAGGGTCTCGCTCCGTTCAAGGCACTGACTCCCTATGGGGTGAATTATACGGCATCCTTGCCGGTGGTGCGGACCAGCCCGGACCACGGGGTGGCGTACGATATCGCCGGGAAAGGATTGGCCGATCCCGCTTCGATGAGACAGGCTATCTTTACGGCGGTAGATATCTGGCGTAATCGTTCGGAGTATGCCGAAATGAGTCGCAATCCATTACGTCGGTATGAGCGTGACAAGGGTCGGGACGTGTCGGTCGCCGATCTTCCCCAGACGGAAAGTGATGATGCATGAGTTGATAAACTGTTTCTGGCATGGAACAATGTAGCTTTGGTTGAAAGAATCGGTAGAAGGAAGAAAGCTGTGAGACGAAAAGTCGCAGGGCAATATCGAAAACGAGGGGGAGATGCAATACCGAGGAAGAATGTCGATAGAGATATTTGCGACAGTGAACCGAAACGATTGAGAACATAAGAGGACAGAAGAATATTTGTGCCCGAGTCCGTATTCGGGCGATTCGAAAAACACATATTTATGGAACAGATCAAAATTACTTTCCCTGACGGCAGCATTCGTGAGTATGCCAAGGGGACGACCGCCATGCAGATCGCCGAAAGTATCAGTCAGCGTCTGGCACAGGAGGTCCTTTCGGCTACGGTAAACGGACAGGTTGTCGATCTGCTGCGGCCGATCGATGCAGATGCCGAGCTCAAACTCAACAAATGGGAAGACCCGGAAGGGAAACATGCCTTTTGGCACACATCTTCCCACCTGTTGGCCGAGGCCCTCGAAAATCTCTATCCCGGAATCAAATTCGGGATCGGACCGGCTATCGAGAACGGGTTCTATTATGATGTGGATGCACCGGAACCCATCACTGAGGCCGATCTGCCGAAGATCGAAAAGAAAATGGAAGAGTTGGCACGGTCGAAAGAACCGGTTGTGCGAACGGATGTAAGTAAAGCCGATGCCCTGAGAACCTTTACCGAAAAGGGGGATCAATATAAATTGGAGTTGATAGGCGACTTGCAGGACGGTACGATCAGTTTCTATACGAATGGTCGTTTCACCGATCTCTGCCGGGGTCCCCATTTGCCGAATACGGGATATATCAAGGCTCTTAAACTGACCTCCGTAGCCGGTGCCTATTGGAGGGGCAATGAGAAGAACAAGATGCTTACCCGTATATACGGTATTTCGTTTCCCAAGAAGTCGATGCTCGACGAATACCTTGTGATGCTCGAAGAGGCTAAAAAGCGTGACCATCGCAAACTGGGTAAGGAGTTGGAGTTGTTTCATTTTTCGCCTCGCGTCGGTCAGGGACTGCCATTGTGGCTGCCGAAGGGGGCTGCACTGCGCGAAAGATTGGAGAATTTCCTGCGCAGTGTACAGAAAAAATATGGCTACGAACAGGTCATTACGCCCCATATCGGGATGAAAGACCTCTATGTGACTTCCGGCCATTATGCCAAATACGGGAAAGATTCGTTTCAGCCGATTCATACTCCTGACGAAGGAGAGGAGTTCCTGCTCAAGCCGATGAATTGTCCACATCATTGCGAGATTTATCGGTTCAAACCGCGTTCCTATCGTGACCTGCCGTTGCGTTTTGCCGAATTCGGTACGGTATATCGGTACGAAATGAGCGGAGAGCTCCATGGATTGACACGAGTGAGAGGATTTACGCAGGATGATGCCCATCTCTTTGTGCGTCCCGACCAGTTGCTCGAGGAGTTCGAAAATGTGATCGATATCGTGTTGTATATATTCAAGACATTGAGGTTCAATGAATATACTGCACAAATTTCGTTACGTGATCCGAATAACAAGGAGAAATATATCGGTACGGATGAAAACTGGGAAAAAGCGGAGAGCGCCATTATCCAAGCAGCCCGTGACAAAGGGCTGAAAACGGTTGTGGAGTACGGGGAAGCGGCATTTTACGGTCCGAAACTCGACTTTATGGTCAAAGATGCAATCGGCCGCAAGTGGCAGTTGGGGACTATTCAGGTGGATTACAATCTTCCCGAGCGGTTCGATCTGACCTACACGGGTTCCGATGACCTGCCGCATCGACCGATCATGATCCACAGAGCCCCGTTTGGTTCGATGGAGCGATTTGTTGCCGTGTTGTTGGAGCATACGGGAGGCAAATTCCCCTTGTGGCTTGCTCCGCAACAGGTTGTGGTAATGCCGATCAGCGAAAAATTCAACGATTATGCGGAAAAAGTTTCAAAATTCCTAAATAATTGCGATATTCGCAGCGAGGTGGATTGCCGTAATGAGAAGATTGGTAAAAAGATACGTGACAATGAATTGAAACGTATCCCATTCCTGCTCATCGTAGGAGAACGGGAACAGGCGGAAGAACTGGTCTCCGTACGGGTTCAGGGCGAAGGAGACAAGGGCTCGATGAGTTGCCGTCAGTTTGCCGATTACCTCAACGATCTGGTGAAAAAAGAGACGGAAATGTAGAGAAACAGGAGACGGAGGTGCGATTTTTGCAACGGCGGAAAGGTCGGTGCAGAATCGGCCTTGCGAAAGATAATTTAAGTTTCATTAATTGAGGAGGACAAAGCCATAAACACGACAAAACCATTCCCGCCGAGGAACACGAACAACAGCGATCCCCGTAGAGGCCCGCATTACAGGCTCGAAAAGGAGAATCCGCACCGCATCAATGATCGAATCACAGCCCCACAAGTACGGGTGGTAGGCGAAGGAATCGAAGGAGCCTTGGTGCTGCCGTTGAAAAAAGCGCTCGAGATGGCCGATGAACAGGGTCTCGACCTGATTGAGATTTCACCCAAAGCCGATCCCCCCGTATGCCGGATCGCTGATTATCAGAAATTCCTTTATCAACAGAAAAAGAAGGCCAAGGAGATCAAGGCGAAATCGGTGAAGGTGGTAGTGAAAGAGATTCGTTTCGGACCACAAACCGATGACCATGATTATAATTTCAAACTTCGTCATGCCCAGAATTTTATCAAGGAGGGAGCGAAGGTCAAGGCTTATGTGTTTTTCCGTGGACGATCCATCGTGTTCAAGGAACAGGGCGAAATACTGCTGCTTCGTTTTGCCACCGATCTGGAAGAGATTGCCAAGGTGGAGATGATGCCGAAGTTGGAAGGGAAACGCATGACCATCATGCTTGCCCCGAAACCCAAGAAATGACGATTGCGGTTTCGACCGCATGTGCAATCGATAACCCGTTGCGTTGTATTGTTCAAAGTACGATGCGGCGGGTTTTTTGTAAGAAGGGATGTCGTATTCATCGTGCGGAGCGTGTGCCTCTGTCCTTCTTGATATCTGGACCGCTTGTCGTTG
>CASDWR010000181.1 GCA_949284665.1 uncultured Rikenellaceae bacterium
ATTTTTCAAGGTTTCAACCATTCGCCCGGGATCCCTCGCAAGTTCGAAAGGGCCCGGCTCGGTCACGACAATGCTGTTACCCCGACATTCGGTAAACCGAACCTTCAAGACATCGAGTCCGGCCTCCACATCGGCCACAACCTGTACCGACCGTCTGGTACGACTCGACGACAATTGCTGGACAAAACACCGATCGTAATTACGAAAAACAGCCGTTCCGTAAAGCGGAGTCGCCCGACTCGTAAAAATACGCTTCCCTTCTATACCGTTGACACTGGTTCCGATCAGTTCTCCGTTACGCATGAAACAGATACCGTCTCCCGTCGCAGGCACTATACCTTTTTCCAGTTCGAACCACCCTTCACCCCCGGCAACAACTCGACCGAGTAAAGAGCCCAACGATTTTGGGGTGTCGAACGATGCCACACCCCGAGATACTCCATCCAAGAAATATTCCGTATCGCCCCGTGAGAAACTCTTCGAAAGATCGGGTTCGAAATCCACTGCCGATTCACCCACCGAACTGCGAACCAGCCCAGAGCGTACGGCTATCTCCCGATCAAGGGCCCGTCGGTAAAACGCCACCGTATTCTTTACATAGCCCGTATCCTTCAACCGCCCTTCGATCTTGAATGAATTCACACCCGCATCGAGCAACTCCCCGAGTCGAGCCGATAAATCCAGATCGTGCAACGAAAGCAAATGTTTCCCACGAACGACCACATGACCGCTGCCATCCGTCAGATCGTACGTCATACGACACGGCTGGCTGCATTCGCCACGATTGCCGCTACGGCCGCTCATCGTACGGCTCATATAACAGCGTCCGCTGCCACACACACAAATCGCCCCGTGTATGAAACACTCCAAATCCACGGATGTCGCCTTTCGCACAGACTTAATCTGTTCCAACGTCAATCCCCGCTCAAGTACTACCCGTGAAAAACCGCAAGATTCGAGAAATGCAACGCGCTCGGGCGATATGTTGTACATCTGGGTGGAAGCATGCATTTCAACGTCAAGTCCCATTTCCATGTACGCCATATCCTGCACGATCAGGGCATCGACACCCGCATCGATCAACCCCCGCGCCAACCGTTCGGCATCGGCCAACTCGTCGTCGAAAAGTACCGTATTGAGGGTCGCATAGACTCTCACTCCAAACGAATGTGCATAGGACACCGTACGGCCAATATCCTCGATCGAATTGCCGGCTGCACGACGTGCCCCGAACCGGGCCGCACCCATATATACCGCATCCGCCCCGCAATCGATAGCCGCTATGGCCGTCTCATAATCGCGCGCCGGTGCCAACAGTTCTATACGACGAAATTCCATATCTCGCAAAGGTAGAAAAAATAGCCGAACCATGCATCGGTTCTTCCAACCGACGTAATGATTTCCCTCTCAACAAAGCTTATTACCCTTCCTTTTCAGGAATACCGGACACGGCCAACCAACCGAAAATTAAAAACCGCCTCCCGTTCCCTCATCCGGATCTGCATCGCATGCGCTCGACACCACCTTTTTCTGCCCCTCCGCAATCCGAAAAAAAGCCGGACACACTTTCGCATGTCCGGCATGACACATGGGCATTTCCCCTCAAAAACCCGAGAATTATTGTTTAAGTTTCTCCAGTTCCACAATACGAGCGGCGGCGGCAGCGGCATTATCACCTGTCGTTACCCTGCGATAAACCTCTATCGCCTTGTCATTCTGATCGGTACTATCGTATGCCACCGCCAGCAGGAAACATGCATCCGCCTGTTGTTCAGGGGTGGTTTGTGCTGCTATCGAGGCCTCTCCCCACTCGATAATCTTCGCCCAGTCTTTTGCATTGGTTGCCAACTGCAGGCGAAGCATATGAGCCGATGCGTTGTTCGGATCCACTTCGAGAATCTGGTCGAGCAAAGCGTACGCATCCGCAGCCTGTCCAGCCTGAGCCGTTTCCGAGGCTTTGAGCGTCAAATAGTAAGAAACCTTCGCACGAGCCTTGTCGGCTGCATCCTTATATTTGCTGTGGCGGCTCTCCAATGCGATGATATTCTTGTAAATCGAAATACCGTTCGTCAAATCTCCCATCTCACAATAGCTTTCGGCCAAATAGGACGCAAGACTGGTATCATTCGGGTTCACCTCGTATCCCTTTGCAAATACCTCTACAGCCTTCGCGTAATCTTTGGCATTGAACGCATTGGCTCCAAGAGCAGTATAGGCCTTTCCTATCAACTCTTTCGACTGACGGACAATCTTCGAGTCTCCGTAAAGTTCCCCTTCCTGAATCGCTGTGTTGAGTTCGGTAATCGCCGCCTCAAATTGCCCTTTGCTACACATGCCCAACCCCACACGGAAACGACACGTAGGAATCAATTTTTGCGCTTTCTGTACGGTTTCGGCAGCGTCACCTCCTGCATTGAATCCCATCTCAACAGTCTGGTTGAGCACATTGATCGCTTCCACATACTTCTTGTCTTGAATCAGGGCGA
>CASDWR010000182.1 GCA_949284665.1 uncultured Rikenellaceae bacterium
TTCTGATATTCGAGATTAAAAATACGCGTACGCAACTCTTCGAGAGCCTTGTCAAAATTCTTAAGCTGCGATTTCTGGTCCTGACACTGCACAACGATACCTGTAGGGATATGCGTCAAACGAATCGCCGAATAGGTAGTATTCACCGACTGGCCGCCAGGACCGGAGGCACAAAAAATATCCTTACGAATGTCATTCATGTTTAGTTCCAAATCAAACTCCTCAGCTTCCGGCAATACGGCCACCGAAGCTGCCGACGTATGCACACGACCCTGCGTCTCGGTCTGCGGCACTCGTTGTACGCGATGAACGCCCGACTCGTACTTGAGTGTACCGTAAACACCGTCGCCAATCACCTTCATGACTACCTCCTTGTAACCACCGGAACTGCCTTCCGAGAAACTGTTGATCTCATACTTCCAACCTCGGCCCTCGATATATTTGATATACATTCGCAACAGATCCCCTGCAAAAATAGCCGCCTCATCGCCACCTGTCCCACCACGGATTTCGACAATGGCATTTTTGTCGTCCTGAGGGTCCTTCGGAATCAGGAGCAGTTTGATCTCCTCCTCCAGTCGGGCAATTTCCGGTTCCAACTCGGCAATCTCCTCGCGGGCCATTTCCTTCAATTCCTCATCTTTCTCATTGGCATACACATCTTTGGCCTCCTGAAGGTTGGACAATGCAATCCGATAACGATCGCTTGTCTCGACAATTGGTTTCAACTCTTTATACTCTTTGCTGAGAGTCATGAACTTCTTGGTATCCGCAATAACCTCCGGATCGGCCATCTGCTGGCCGGTCTCCTCGAACTTCAGTTTCAAACCGTCCAGCCGGTTCAATATGGTACTATCTGCCATAAACGTGTAATTTTCGGGTACAAATTTAACCATTTTTTTCACAATTCATGAAGCTCAGGCCTGGATGCGAAATTTCGCACGACCGAATCGGGGTTTCGCAGAAAATGGTTACCTTTGTCCTCAACGGTAAATCGCCCACACAAAAATGTCCGACAACGATCGTCTTACCCTTTCCGGTCTGCAACGCCTCATCAAAGAGCGACTGGCCGAGAATTTTCCCGAACCGCTTTGGATTACGGCAGAAATCGGTGAATTGAAGGTCAACTCATTCTCGGGACATTGTTATCTGGAACTGGTCGAGAAGGGCGGTGACAACGGTGTTCCGAAGGCACGAGCGAGTGCCGTTATCTGGCACCAACGATACGGCATGATCTCCTCCTATTTTCATGGGGCCACAGGACACGACCTCGAAGCCGGGATGAAGATTTTGGTTTGCGTATCGGTTACCTACCACGAACTATACGGACTCTCACTGCAAATCTCGGACATCGACCCGCTCTACACCCTCGGCGATCTGGAACAACAACGACAACGTACCATACTCCAACTTCGCGAGGAAGGAGTATTCGACATGAACCGCGAACTGGACTTCCCTATCGTACCGCAACGCCTTGCGGTCGTTTCCTCACCCAACGCTGCAGGACTTCGCGATTTCATGAACGAACTGGCCGCCGGCGGATACCACCTTCGCGTGACACTGTTCGAATCGGTCATGCAAGGGCAAGAAGCCGAAGAATCGATCGTTTCGGCATTGGAACGTATTGCTCTCCGCGAAAAGGAGTTCGACGCAGTGGCGATCATCCGTGGCGGCGGGTCGCAAAGCGACCTGAGTTGTTTCAACTCGTATCTGCTCTGCTGCAATATTGCCCAATTCCCTCTCCCGATCGTAACGGGCATCGGCCACGACAAAGACCAAAGCGTCGCCGACATGGTGGCTGCCATAGCACTGAAGACGCCGACCGCCGTAGCCGCATTTTTCATACAGAGACTGTCGGATTTCGAAAAACGGATCGATACCGCAGCCGAAGATCTGACAAGCGGAACAGCAACACGATTTCTCAAGGAAAAAGAACGTTTACGGCATATAAGTATCGATTTGCAACGCTGCACACGCGAATTCACCCACAATCTGGAGACACGGATAACCGCTTTGCAAATACGGCTGACACATCGTGCCGAACAAACGATCCACACAAGGATTGAACGACTCAAAACGTATCGGCTTATCATGAGCGAACGGGTCGGACGCAATCTGTCGACCCAAGGCCAACGATTGGAGGGGGCATTGCGCATCATCGAAAACCGCGATCCGAAACGGTTGCTCAAAGCGGGTTTTGCCATCGTTCGGAGCGAAGGAGTTTGCATACACGACGCTACGGAATTGACCGTAGGACAAAACGTGTCGATTGTGTTTGCCCGGGGGAAAGCCGAAGCTAAAATTACGGATAATGGAAAAGAAAAAAATCGGTTACGCCGAAGCCCTTCGCCAAATCGAAGCGATTCTGGCGAAATTCAACGATGACAACCTCGACATCGACACGCTGGCGGCCGAGGTAAAGCGAGCCTCGGAATTGATAAAACTCTGCAAGGAGCGACTGCACAAAGCGAGCGAAGAGGTAGACCGCATACTGAAAGAGGAATAATTGCCTACTGCCGCCGCGAATCAAGGAGCCGATACGATTTCGTTCCACGGGAATGGGCACCATGCTCCGCGGTGATTCTCCAGGGACGTTCCGCCGGAGTCCCAGCCGGTATCCCGACAGGCACACTTTTTGCGACATCGGGTTATCCCCCGGACATACTTGTCTGTGGAATAACTGTTCTTGCCCTATGTCCAGCAAATCATTCGTCATCACCGGCCTGTATGCATGGGATGGGTCCGGTTCCGAACCGGCCCAGGCCCTGGCAAATGAATTGTCGCATACATACGACGTACTTTACGTAAATCCACCCTCGGAACTCGCATCATTGCTCCGGGAACGGTCCCAACGGGATACATCCCGGAAAAAAAGAGCACTCTACGGCAATCGTTCAGCCATCCGCCATTTGACCGAGCGATTGTGGATACTCGACCCGCCCATTCTGCTGTCGACCGCAACAAAAATCTATTCCGATGCCGTATTCGACTTCCTCAATCGACGGAATAGCCTGCGTTTCGGCGCCACCATCCGTTGGGCCATCGAATACATCGGACTCGAAAACCTGCATCTGATCATCTGCAACGATTTTTTCCGATCTTTCTATCTGGATGAAGTGCTCTTGCCTGAAAAAATGCTCTATTATCGCACCTGCAACCTTTCGGATTTCCCCCATTGGCATTATCACGGTCGACGACTCGAACCCCTGTTGACCGGACGTTGCGATGCTGCCGTCGCATCCAGCCAGCAACTGGCAGAAGACATCAGGCCTTACAATGCCAACACGTTCAACATAGGCCAGGGAAATGATATCACAGGCTGCCACTTTACCCGTATATACAAACTTCCGAGCGACCTGCGCGGTATCCGTCATCCGATCATCGGATGCGTGGAAGCTCCCGATACCCCACGGCTGTCTCCTTCTCTGCTCGCATACATCGCCTCCTCCTTTCCCAATTGTTCACTGGTAGTAATCGGATTGAAGGACGATCCTGCGGTGCACCATTGGTTGCATCGGCTCCATAATGTATACCTCCTGGACGCCAAGCCGACAGACCTATTACCCCATTATATCGCCGCATTCGATATCTGCATCGCCCCCGAAGAGATCGACGATCGATTTGCCGCCTCCTACAACCCCCATATCGCCCGATATCTTGCCCTCGGCAAACGAGTGATCGCATCGGCTACCGATGCAATGGCTCCTTTCCTTCATCATCTTCCCCTGGCCGCAAACCGGGAAGAGTTCGTCCGGCAGACATATCAATCACTAATTCTCCCCGTTGCTCCGGACGAAGCCGAGAAAAGGCATCTTTTCGCCTCGTCCCTATCGTGGAAAACCTGCGTCGAAAGACTCTTATCCGTCCTTGAACTCCTCGATGAGCAACAAGGTGAAAGATGTGGAAACGAACCGGAAACATTCGAGAGAGAGAGACTTTGCAATTGACCGCCGGAAGAGGAAAAGATCCCGGATATCGGACCGAAGGCTTATCTCAAACCGCAAATTGAGACTCTGCATGAGAGATTTTTTCATAAATAATTACTATCTTTCGGACGGTTTGTAAAGTTAATGCAGGAGAAAAGAACATGTGCGATAGCGGAAAAGAGAGATATGCCGGTTTTTTCGACCTGATAGAAAAACTGTTCAGTCCGCAAAGCATTGAACTGATCTCCGCTGCTTTTTCCCAGACGGCACACGCCTTACAAGGGTTGACCCGATACGATGGTTCGCCACTGTTGGATCATTCGGTCCGCACGGCGGAAATCGTCGTCTCGGAAATCGGACTGGGTCGCAACTCTACCATCGCCACCATCCTGCACGATGCGGTCCGCATGGGACTCGTCGAAATGGACATGGTCGGAAAAACATACGGCGATGCAGTGGAAAACATCCTCAAAGGGATGAATCTGATCTCTACCGTCCGGACGAAGGTCTCTTCGAAACAAGCCGACAACTTTCGCGACCTGATTATCTCCTATTCCGACGACCCTCGGGTGATTCTCATCAAACTGGCCGATCGACTGGAGGTGATGCGATCGCTCGAAATGTTTCCCGAACCAAAACGCCGCAAAAAAAGTTGGGAGAGCATGAATCTTTATGCCCAAATTGCCCATAAACTCGGCCTTTACTCCGTCAAAAGTGAACTGGAAGACCTTGCACTCCGCCATCTCGAACCTTCCGATTACAAACATATCGAGAACAAACTCGCCGAAAGCGCCGCCGAACGCGACCAGTTTATCGCCCGTTTCATTGAACCGATCGAAAAAAAACTCGGCCAAACACCCATCAAATACCACATCAAAAGCCGAACAAAATCGATCCATTCCATCTGGCGCAAGATGAAGCGAACGGGTGTACCTTTCGAAGAGGTATACGACATCTTTGCTATCCGCATTATCGTGGACTGCTCTCCGGAACAGGAAAAACAGGTATGTTGGGGCGTATACTCCATTGTTACCGATTTCTATACACCCAATCCCGACCGTTTGCGCGACTGGATATCAATTCCAAAATCGAACGGATACGAATCGCTGCATACCACCGTAGTCACCGAAGACGGTCATTGGGTGGAAATTCAAATCCGTTCGGAACGGATGGATGAGGTGGCCGAACGAGGTATCGCCGCCCACTGGCGTTACAAAGGTGTAGGGAAAAGCGGAATAAGCAACGAAGAGTGGCTTGCCCGCTTGCGCGAACTGATGGAAGATACAGACAAAAGCCATTTGGCCTCTCGCCTCGACACGAAACCCTCCTCGGACGAGATTTTCGTCTTTACGCCCAAAGGCGACCTACGCAAACTTCCCGTAGGAGCCACCGTATTGGATTTTGCATTCGACATCCATTCCAATGTAGGTGCCACTTGTACCGGTGCCCGTATTCAAGAACGGAATGTCTCTATCAAAGAACCTCTCAAGAACGGAGATATCGTCCAAATCATCACGTCGAAGAATCAAAAGCCCAAACCCGACTGGCTCAATTTCGTCACCACGAGCAAAGCTCGCAACAAAATCAAGGCATGCCTGCGCGAAGAGGAGATCAAAGTGGCCAAACTCGGGCGCGAAGAGTTGGAACGGAAGCTCAAAAACTGGAAAATCTCCATCGCCATCGATGACGCCGTAGCGGCCTTGTGCAAATATTACAAACTCAAGACGGGGATGGCTCTCTATGGACAGATCGCCGAGGGGAAAATCGATATCGCCGAAACAAAAGAGATCATCACCCGATATTTGAGCGGGGAGTTGTTCGAACCGAAAACAAGGCCGTCCGCAACACCTCAAAACAAATCCGCCAATGAGTCGGACAGCGGCGACACGTTGATTATCGATGATTCCGTTAAAGGGTTGGATTACAAACTCGGCAAATGTTGCAATCCGATATTCGGAGATGAAATCTTCGGATTCACTACCGTCAGCTCCGGAATTACCATCCACCGAAGCGACTGCCCTAATGCCCAACGACTGAAGGAACGATACCCCTACCGGGTACTCGAAGCCCGATGGCGCGACAACTCCCGTCCGGGAAGTTTCATCGCCACGCTGCGCATTGTCGCCGAGGATTCCACTGGAATGGTAAACCGTATTACCGAAATGATTGCCACCGAATTGAAAATCAATATCCGTTCCATGAGCATCAATCCCGTTCGCGACGGCCGAATCAGCGGGCTGATCAATATCGAGGTACCCAACACCAGCACCGTGGATATGGTTGCCTTCAATCTGTTGCGCATACGAGGAGTCGAAAAGGCGTATCGGGTCAACAGTTGAAACTGTTGTACGGAGTTCCCCCTTTTGCCAGGACCCACACCATGACCATGCCTCAAACGACTTTCAGCTCCAACGTAGAGCAGCCTTTGCAAACGGCATGGGACCACTCATACCGAAATTCATGGTCAAACAAAAAACGGTCGAAAACATCGCAGGCCGATGGGACTCCGAGAAAACCGCATCGATTGCCTGATCTCATGGACGAATCCCCTACTCCGACCTGTTAAAACGGCTCGCTCTGATTGGATGTGAATGATTTTCAAGCGATATCGGGTCGGGAGGACAAAGTGTACCCCGCCGTCAACCGTCTACCCCTGCCTGCCGTAATGCGGATATTCAGACACCGTCACAAGCCACTCTCCGCATCGCCGGAGAGTGGGAACGGGTCATCGCAAGGAAAAGTCGTATCTCAGGATCAATACCCTAAAATACGCATCATCGACCGATAACTCTGCTCTTTAGCAAACAAACGGGTGTAATATTCCTCTTCTCCCTTTTCGCGATCGATGATGATATGTTTCGGCGCCGGTGTCAAACAATGTTGAATACCTCCGAAACCTCCCAACGATTCCTGATAGGCTCCCGTATGGAAAAATCCGATATACTGGGGATCTTCACCGAGTTTGGGAAGAAATACCGCATTCGAGTGCGACTCCCCGCTGTAAAAATCTTCGCTGTCACACGTAAGTCCCCCCAAAAACACTCGCTGATACTCCTTGTCCCAATTATTGATGGCAAGCATCGGATATCGCTGATTGATCCCCCAGATGTCAGGCAAGGTCGTCATGAACGAGCTGTCGATCATGTACCAACACTCACGATCGTTCTGTTGCTTCTGATTGATGATCGAAAAGAGTATGGCTCCACTCTCCCCCACGGTAAACGACCCGAATTCGGTGAATATATGCGGCTCTTCGATGCCGTTGAGATTGCAGATATTCTTAATCTGAGCCACGATCTCTTCGGCCATGTATTCGTAATCGTAATCAAAAGCCAATGAGTTCTTGATCGGAAATCCGCCCCCGATATTCAAGGAATCCAATTCCGGACAAATTTTCTTCAACTCGCAATAAACCTGCAAACATTTGCTCAATTCGTTCCAATAGTAAGCCGTATCCTTGATGCCGGTATTGATGAAAAAATGGAGCATCTTGAGCTTATAGCGTTTGTTCCGTCGAATTTTGTCTCTGTAATACGAAACAATATCGTTGTAGCGGATCCCAAGGCGTGAGGTGTAGAAATCGAACTTCGGCTCCTCCTCTGATGCAATACGGATACCTATCTGACAGGGTTTTTCAAGCACGTCGTCAAAAAGATCAAGCTCTTGTTTGTTGTCCAAAACGGGAATCGTATTATAAAAACCGTTGTTGATCAGATAGGCAATGTTCTCCACGTATTGAGGACGTTTGAACCCGTTGCATACCACATAAATATCCTTCCCGATAATTCCGCTCTCATACAATGCATTGATGATATGAATATCGTAGGCCGAGGAGGTCTCAAGATGAATGTCATTTTTCAGCGCCTCCTCTAACACAAAAGAGAAATGCGAACTTTTCGTGCAATAGCAATAGTTGTAATCCCCCTTGTAATCGACTTTTGCCATGGCTACATTGAAAAGCCTCTTGGCCCGGTTGATCTGCGATGAAATTTTCGGCAGATAGGTTATTTTCAACGGCGTACCGTACTGTTTAATGATATCCATCAACGGAATATCGTGAAACAGCAACTCATTGTCCTCAACGGCAAATTCATCTTGAGGAAACTCGAACGTCTGTTCGATCAGATCAATATACTTGTTCTTCATGTCCGGATCGATTACCATCGAATCATCCGTCTCACCTACTTTGACATTTTTTATCGAATGTAGCTCGACCGGATTGACTCGAATTCAGCGATGCAAAGCAAACAAATCTTTTCGAAATTATCAACTATTTTTCGAGAAAGCGGCATTTTTATTGCAAATTTGCGGGAATCACCGTACTTTTGGAAATAAAATCGAGATTCTGCCATGATCGAAAAAGTGATATCCGACTATATGGAAGCCCATTTGCGACTCACGCTTCCCGGTTTCGGCACGCTTATCCGGCGGGACAGCGGCGAAATCGTTTTCACGGAGATGCTTCGTTCGGACGACGGGATTCTGACCGCCAAAGTTGCCGAATACCTTGGGATCTCCAAAGAAAATGCCAGGGCAACGGTCGATACGACGGTCGCCTCCTTCCGCAAGGAACTGAGTGAAACAGGACAATTCACACTTCCGGGTTTGGGTTCGTTCGAAGGCCACCGCAAACAAACAGGGCCTGCAAACAAAAGCGATATCCCCAGAGAATCGAGGGATATCGACGTCCAATTGTCGAAACCGACAGAAAAGAGTGTTGAAAACAGCACCGAAAAGGACACCGTTTCTTCGCGATCGGCTTTTGTCCCGAACGCTCGAACGACAACCGCTCCGAAACAAGAACACGTCTCCCAAACCGACGAACCGGCATTTGCTCCTGGGCGAATACATATCCGACAACACCACAAACGTAAAAAAGTAGACCGGACGCTGTTGCTGGCCATTATCGCCATTGCTATTGCCATTGGGGTACTTGTTTACGGTTATTTCGCAGAACAAACCCCGAAGATCGAACTCGATCCTGATTACATGGAAGTGGGTATTGAAGAGACATCCGGTCAATCCTGATTCGGCCCATTTCATCCGATACATTGCCACTGAAGTATCTTTTTCATGCCGACAAAATCGATAGCGACAATGCTCGATGACCCGATGCCGTGCACTCTTACTCGGAAAACACGATGCAGCAAAAACTGCATTTCCTCATAAATTGAACCCTTACAAAAGAGACAAATCGGACTTTTCTCCCGGACATGTGTTCGGACCGGTCTGAAAAAGCCAATGAAAAACGAACTGGACAAAATGAAAGCGGGTGAACCGTATGACTTCTCGAAACCCGAAATCATCCAAAGCCTTCAGGAAGGAAGCCGACGCACAGCACGATTGAATCGCACTTCACCCGAAGATACGGAGGTCTATCGTCAGGCATTGCAGGAGTTGATTCCAGGAATACCGGATTCGACAATGGTATTACCTCCTTTTTATTGCGATTACGGTCATCGGATCGAATTGGGGGAGAACGTTTTCATCAACATGAACTGCACGTTTCTCGACAGCGGAGGAATACGAATCGGCGATCACACGTTGATCGGGCCGAACTGTCAGCTCTACACCCCCCATCATCCGCTCGATTACCTCGAACGTCGCAAGCCCATTGAAACAGGACGAGGCATACGGATCGGTGCCGACTGTTGGTTGGGAGGTGGAGTGATCGTCTGTCCGGGAGTTACGATCGGTTCCCGCTGCATCGTGGCTGCAGGCAGTGTCGTGACTCGGGACGTTCCCGACGACTCGCTTGTCGCAGGCAACCCCGCCGTTATAAAGCGCCGATTACCCTGATCCGACAACCGGCTATCACATTAGACACATCTATTCAAAAGGGAAGATGGACGAAACAAGGGAAACCAAACGACAGCGATTCTCATAAAATCGCTAAATCGCTGTCACCTAAACCCCAACCACACGGCTCGGCTTCGGTCCGACAGCCCGGGAAACATAAAAAGCATCCTTTAAGAGAGAGAATCGGACAAACAGCGGCAAAGAGCAGAATGGCTTTTTACCGAAGATTCGATTTTATTTACTATCTTTACGGGCAGAAAGAAGATTGCATTCCGGACATGGAAACCAACAA
>CASDWR010000183.1 GCA_949284665.1 uncultured Rikenellaceae bacterium
TCTTCGATTTTTTCGGGAGGCAGATTTGCATTGATGGTGTAAAACAGGATCTCCTTTTCTTGGTTTCCGCTTGTTGCGAGTGAGAGTGTCGGGTAGGTTACCCCGTCAGGGAGTTCGGAATAGATATAGCGAATTCGACTGGCCACCTCGAAGCGGATCATGTCCATTTTGCTTTTGTCCTTGAAGGTGATGGAGACATAGCCGCTTCCCTTTCGGGAGGTGGATGTAATTCTTTTTATGCCTTCGATTGTGGCGAGTGTTCCTTCGATTTTGGAGGTTACCTCTTGTTCGATCAGTTTGGGCGATGCGTTTGGCCAGGAGAATCTAACGGTGATGGTAGAAGGACGTCGTGCCGGCGCATATTGGACATTCAGCGTCGGGATGACACCCAGTCCGACAATCATCAGCGCACCCATGATAAGGAGCACGGAAAATGCGGACAGTTTATGTTTTTTCTCCGTCATCTTTTTGCGGCGTTATTTTCTCCGATATATTTCATAGTAGGCCAAGGGAATGAAGTATACGCTGACGATCGTACCGATTACCATACCTCCGATAATGGCAACCGAGAGCGGATACTGGAGGTCGGATCCCATATCGCCCCTCACGAGGAATGGGGCGATGGCCAGGATCGTAGTCAATGAGGTCATGACAATGGGTTTCAGGCGTCTGTGTCCAGCATCTATGATGGCATGGAGAATCGATTTTCCTTCTTCTTTGCGCAACCGGTTGATGGTATCGATTTTCAGGATGGAGTCGTTGATAACGATTCCGCACATGACGATCAGGCCGATAAGCGACATGATGTTGAGGCTGACACCGCATATGAGCAGCACCAGCAATGCTCCGAAAATATCGACGATGATTTCGGAGAGGATGATGATGGGTTGTACGAGGGATTCGAATTGCGAAGCGAGGATGAAGTAAAGCAGCAGTACGGCGATGATGAGAATGGTGACCAATTCGCGGACCATGTCGCGGTTGGAGAAGTAACTGCCGCTGAACGATACTTCGAATTCATCGTTTTCGGATGTGCATTCCTGAATGATCCGGATCGTAGCGGGGATCTGTTTGGTGGGAATATTGAGGTTGAGGGGGTAGAAATTGCCCTCGGGTCCGCTGATGATATTTTGAAAGTCGCGATCCCGGGTTTCACGCATCAAGTCGCTCATGGGGATGTCGACATTGTTTTTCCGTATGACGGTATGGCCGATGATGGTTGAAATGTCGCTTTTGTTGTCGCCGACGATGACGGGCACCGACAGATGCCCCTGGACGATATTGAACAGACGATTTTCATTGAGTGCGTTTTTCAGCACAGCGCTCAGTTCGGAATAGGAAACGCCATAGAGAGTCATCAGTTCCGGTTTGGCGATGTAGAGCAGATGTTCCTGCCAGAGGATCGGTTCGATATCCACATCGGGCAGTTCTTCGTCCAGCCGGCTGAGCAGGCGGTTCAGGGCGTCGGGTTTGGGGGCATCGCCGTCCATGGCCCGGAATCGGGCGACCAGACGGGCCTCCTGTTCTGAGAAGACCATGTCGAAGATGTTGCCTGAAGGCTCGAAACTGCAAATAGCTTCGGGGTATTTTTCGTCAATAAATGCGGAGATTTTCCGTTGGCTTTCATCCACGAGGTCTGCGTCGGACAGTTTCAGATAGATGATGGCTTCGGAGATTCCGGTTTGGCGGGTATGGGAAAGGAGGAATTGTTGGCTCCCTGCCATGACGGTAGACTGGACGGTTTCGTCTTTCACGGTTTCGAGCAGTTCCCGGGTACGAGATTCGTTCTCTTCGACAGAGATTTTTTCGTTCCAGTCTACATTGACGAGCATGTCGTTGTAGGTAATGGGCGGGAGCAACTCTTTTTCGATGTGGCGTGAAAGGAAGATGATCCCGACGATTACTATGGCGAAGGAGCTCCACATGAACCATGGGTTGCGGAAAAGCCATTTGAGTCCTTTACTGTAGACGCGGATAACGGGATCGAACGAGAATCGGGCCAGGAAACGATTGATCGTGACGGTTTTGTGTTTGCGGTAAGCCAGATAGTAATAAACGGGGATAACGGTTACGGTTGTCAGTAAAGAGGTCAATAGGGTGATCGTAACGGCCATGGCCTGATCGTAGAACAGACTGCCGGCTATGCCGCTGAGGAAGATGAGGGGGATGAATACCGAACAGGTGGTCAGTACCGAACTGAGCATGGGGGCAAACACCTCTTGTGTACCGTTGACGGTTGCTTCGCGGAGCGATTCCGATCGGTTCCAGCGGTAGGTGATGTTGTCGATGACGATGATCGAGTTGTCGACCATCATTCCAGATCCAAGTACCAGACCTGCCAACGATATAATGTTGATTGTCAGCCCTATAGCATAGAATACGAGCAATGAAAGAATCAGCGATATGGGAATGGTGATGACAACCAACATGGCCGATCGCATGTTTTGCATGAAGAGGAATATGATGGCACAAGCGAGCAGGATACCGATGATGATATTTTGGATCAGGTTGTTGATCGAATAGTCGAGCAATGCGGTCTGATCGCGAGTTATGGTAAATTCGAGTTCCGGGTAGTCGTTTTCCATGTGCTGCATCAGTTCGTCGATATTCGCTTTCAGCCGGGACATTTTTGCATCCGACTGTTTGATGACGGCCAGGGTGACGGCGTTTTTCCCGTCGGACGTTACGATACCTGTCCGTGGTTGGGGATGTTCGTGAATTGTGGCGATGTCTTTTACCTGGTAGAGCCGGTTGTTGAGTTTGAGATAGATGTCTTCGAGGGTCTGACGGCTGTCGGCGTCGGACTGGAATTTGACGTTGTAGCGATATTCACCGTCCCGGATATAGAGAGTGCCGAGACGGATGTTGGCTCCGATCAGCGCATTTTCGAGGGTTGAAAGATCGACGCCGAGCTGGTGTAATTTTTCTCTGTCGGGGATGATGAGGATTTCGGGTGAAACGTAACCGCTGATGTCGACCATTGCCACTTCGGGCAACTGTTCGATTCGTTTGGAGATGACCTGACCGGCGAATTCGCTCAATTCGTAGAATTTTTCCGATACGGGGTAAAGCGGATTGGAAGCGACGAACGATTCATCTCCTTTGGCGGATACATTGATATAGAAAGCCGGGATGTCGGTGGCACTGGCCTTGATGGCTTTCGGTCGTTCAAGTTCTTTGGGAAGGGACGACAGCGAACGGTCGATTTTTTCGTTCACCTCGATGAACAGGTAGTCGATATCGGCTCCGTGTTCGAAGGTGAGATAGATTGTGCCGCTGCCGTCTTTCGATTCGGTGCGGATATCCTTCAGGCCGGCGATCTGCATGAGTTGTTGACGAAGCGGTTTGATGATGGCCTCGTCCAGTTCTCTGGCTGAATAGTCGTGGGCGGTTGTTTGAATACTGATCCTGGGAATATCGATATCGGGGATCAGCGAGACGGGTAGCAGGTTGGTGGCCACGATTCCCAGCACGATGATCGCTATAAGCGACATTGTGACGGCAATGGGTCTATCGATGAGTTTTCGTAGCATGCTGGTTATCTCTCTTTGTTGCGACGTTCCGTCGGCGTTTCATTGTCGACCGGCGAAGCAGGGGTATGGAATGTCATTGTTTTCTTTTGGACGGTTCGTGGTATGGCTTCGGGTTCTCCGGGAGCTTTGTTCGGAGAGGAGATTGTCGGTTATTTGTCGAACTTTTCCGAACATTGGGCAAGGAGAATATCAGGGGAAAGCATCACTATTCCTCGTTGTTGAGTTCGACTGTTGACCCGTCGCCCAAATTAAGGTTGCCGGATATGATGATCGAATCACCCACGTTGAGTTCGGCATTTCGTTCTGTATTAGCCTTTATCACATAATAGCGGCTATTGTCCATAATGGTGTGGACGTAGGTCCACAAGGCTTTCCCTTGCGAATAGCGGAACAGCACTTCCAGATTGTCGCGGATTACGACTGCGCTTTTGGGTACGACCAGTTGGTCGGGAACATCGTGCTTGATATAAATTTTGACATTCATGCCGTCGAGGAGAGTCCCGTCATTGGGGACTTCGGCACGGACGGCGATCTGACCGTTCTCTTCGACAGTCGGGTTGATGTCGAGTATACGGCCGTCGATCAATCGTTGGGGGTCGATGAATGGAGCTATTTGTACGGTTTGGCCCGGTCGAACCATGTCGAGTTCGGTTTCGAGGATCGGGAAATCCACGTAAAGGGTACGATCGTCGATAATGGTACAGAATTCGGTTTTGGTCTGTTCGTACGGCCTGGATTGAAGGTTTGCCACTTTCCCGCTGAAAGGTGCCCGCAACGTACAGTCGAGCAGAGTCTGTTCTGCGTTTTCGAGGGAGTTGAGGGCACTGTTGTAGCCGGTTCGTATTTTGATGTTGGCGAATATGTCGGCCGGCAAGTTGGTTGTGTCGGCGATATTGTAACCGTATCCCACGACGGCATCATTGACATCGAGCCGGGCTTTGTCCATTGCGATTCGTGCCGAGTGGAGCGAATTTTCGGACGAAGTTTTGTCGAGTTGGGCCAGGATGTCACCGGCAGTGACGGCGGAGCCGTTGGAAACACGGATCTCATTGATGACGCCTTGCGTGCGGAAAGCGATGACGCTTTTATGTTTTGCATTGAGTCGGCCGTTGCTTATGAGCTCTTTCTGGAAGGTTTGCCGGGTAAGGGGTATGATATTCACTTTGTTGTGCTCAGCCGTGTATTTGAGTCGTGAGAGTTCATTATCGTCGTTTTTTGGCTTGTCTGTTCCGCAAGCAGCGAAAACGAGTGCGGCTGATAGTATCCACAAGTAAGAAGTTTTCATAGGGATCGAATCTATTCGTGGAGGGGGGGTTAGTTAATCAGTTTATCGAATTCGGCAGATATGTCCGTTCCTGATATGTAGTCGTAAAGCGTGATTTGCCGGAGTTGGTAGTAATAGAGCCAAAAGTTGTAGAGTTCGTTGACATAAGTCTGGTTTGCCTCGTCCTTTTCGCTTTGCGAAGTGTTCAGGTCGGTTACAGAAACGGAACCTGTCGCGAAGTTTTCAAGTGTAATGGAATAGCGTTCGTTTGCGATTTTGTTTGCCCGTTCCGATAGTTGATACTGGTCGTATTGGGAGTTGAATTGGAGGACCTGCGTATAAATGTCCTGACGGTAATCGATGATAGCCTGTTCGATCTGGTTTCTGACTGTTTCGGCTTGGGCTTTGGCCATCATTACACGTCCTTTGCCCAGTCCCCAGTCCATACTCGGGATTTTCAGGCTCAGCCCTACGATCTCCTGGTCGAGCAGTTGGCGATATGAGTCCCAGATGATATCGTCGGCGCTTTGCGAGAGTCCGAACTGGGCGTTGAACTGGATCGAGATACCCCGGTTTGCCTTGGCCATGGCGATTTGCCGTTCGGCTTCGAGTTTGAGTATCTCTTGTTCCTGTATGAATGAGGAGTTTTGGATCGCTTTTTCGAGTACCTGCATGTAGTCGAGTTTAAGGTCGGGCACGTCAGTCGGCATGATCAGTTCGAGCTCGACGGATTCGTTGTATCCGAGATAGGATTGCAAGGCATTTTTTTTGGACCTGAAAAGCAATTCGCTGTTGTTAATGGCGAGCGAGTCGTTGACCATGCGCAATTCCAGTTGGAGGAGTTCGTTCTTTTGGACACTTCCCAATCGGAACCGTTGGGAAGCGATGTTGTACATGGTTTTTGTATTTTGATAGTTGGTGGCAGCGATATCGCAGTTTTGTTTCTGGAGCAGCATGTCGAAAAAGAGCGTAACCGTTTTGACGGTAATGGCTTCCATGTCTTCGAGATAGATTCGTTTGGATTGTTCGAAACGTTTGGGTTCCACTTTTTTGTCCCATTTGAACCGGTTATAGCTCCAGAGGGGTTGTAGGTAGGAAAGGGAAATAGGTTGTGCGTAATAGGAAGTTTTTCGGGTTGGATCGTACTGGTCGAGTCGTTCGAGGTTTGAGTAGAGCGACAAGGTTCCGCCCGTAGCCGTGATGTTCTGGTCGATCGAGAGGGTCATCGAGTTGGTCATGTTGTAGTTTTCGATGTAGTTGATCTCGCCCGACGGGGTTTGCAACTGTTTGAGGGAACGGTTGAAGTTGACGGCATTCATGCTGAGATTCAGGGATGGCAGTTGTTCGGCCTTGAATGCCCGGAAGTTCCAATAATCCGACAGGAAGTTGTTTTTGGCAAGCATGGCGCTGATGGATTGAGCCTGAGCAATAGCGATGGCCTCATCGAGCGTCAGTATGATTTTGCGTTGCGCATCGAGTGTAGCGGGAAAGATTGTTGCCAGGATAAGAAAGGGGAAAGAGAGAAAAGAGTGTTTCATGGAGGGGGACTTTATAACCAAAAATAATTTCTCTACTACAAATATAATAAATATGTCAGAAAAATATTTAAAAACGACGTTTTTTTGACGGGTGATTTTTTGAAAGTTCTTTTGCGTTGACAAAATATGTGAAATCCATAAGGTTTGTGGAACGGTTTTCAGCAAAAAGAATGAGAATTTTTTTGCTGGGGCTGAGCGTACGTCGCAGGTTTCGTATATTTGTTATGAAAAAACGAAAAAATGGATATGGAAGGGAACATCGCGGAACTGTCGGCGAGGTATATTCGGTATGCCCATCGGATTGTCGGGGAGGCCGACATTGTCGGGGTGTGGAGGACGATCGGTGCGGAAGTCCGTCAGGTAGGATCACTGGCCATGGGATTGATGATGACGCATCGTGATATCGATTTTCACGTTTATACGGACCGGTTGTCCGAGGAAGAGAGTTTTGCGGCGATGGCCGTTTTGTCGAAGCATCCGTCGGTAGTGCGGATTGAGTGTGTGAATCTTTCCAAGACGGAAGAGGAGTGTATTGAGTGGCATGCGTGGTGGGAAGATGCGGAAAGCGGACTTTGGCAGATTGACATGATCCATCTTCGGCATGGGTCGCAATGGGACGGTTTTTTCGAACGGATGGCGGAACGGATTGTTGCAACCTTGACCCCGGAGACACGAACGTCCATACTCTATTTGAAATACAGGACGCCGCCAGAAGAGAAGATCCCGGGAGTTGCCTATTATCAGGCCGTGTTGCGCGATGGGGTGCGGACGTGGGAGGAGTTTGTACGGTGGCGTGCATCGCATCCGATATCTGGAATTGTTGCGTGGATGCCTTAACCGATTCGTTGTCGAAACATTTTTCAGCCCGTTTCCGGCAGGGATCCCTTGTGGCATGCCGAATACGGTTTTGAGGACGTTTCGTCCTTTGATATGTCGATCGGCCGTACCGAATCGATGGGAATACCGTCGGATTTTTCGATTTTGCCTGTTCTTGAAGAGTATAGGGCACGGCTCTGCAAATTCAGATTAGGGAACGTCCTGCATCCACCTTACGGTATCTTTATAGAAGAAAAGATACGGCTCGGCATGGCAAAGACATGGAAACGTTGTTCTCATTTGCGCGCTCGCCTTTTTGTCTCTTTGTTTGAAATGGAAGTCGGTTCAGTATAGTCAGATGCGAAAACCGTATTTTTGTTTGCCTCTGTATCCACCTTTTACTATCTTTGCTAACCCGGCGACTTTTTGTTCTATTGGACGACAAGATACGGCGAGTCTGTTCCGCCGCTGTCTGTTTCGGAAAATCGGGGAAGAGTTGCCCGTAATATATTATGTGTATGATTATGAAACGACTGATCCTGTTTTTATTACTTGCAATCGCAATACCGCAGTCCATACGGGCCTATTGGTACAAGACAGCGGCGACCAATGGGAAATATGGTTATATGGAGAGATCAGAAAGGAACAAGAAATATTCCACAGCGTGGAAAATCCCCCCGATATTCGAGGAATGTGCCTATGCCATCGACGAAAAAGGAGGGATTGCCGCTGCGAAAGTGGACGGGAAGTGGGGATTCGTCAACCCGAAAGGGACTTTTGTTATTCCGGCCATTTATGACAAGGTGCCTGTGGACGACATTTCGAGTTATCGTTATACGGAAGGCAGGCAGTTAATAGCAGTCTGTTACGAAGGGAGTTGGGGGGCGATCGATTTGAATGGCCGTTTTGTCATCCTTCCTTGTTATGAAAAGATGGGATTTAATATAACCACCCGAATAAAGGGGTTTCCGTTGCTTGTTTATCGTGACGGAGTTGCCCAATATGTGTTGGATACGGGAGAGCCGGTTTTGGTGACCGGGAGTCCGGAAGGAGGCGAGGTAGAGTGTTTTGGAAAGATGGATGAACGTGCGGCGATGCTTTTCCCCGTGAGGGAGGACGGGAAATGGGGGTATGTGAATGCCTCGGGGAAATATATGATAGCGCCCCGATTGGATGCCCCGTGTGACTGGCATTCGGATTGTGCGATCGTCGGACAAAATGGTAAATTCGGGGTGATTGATTGCTTGTTCGACACATTGATTCCTGCCGAATACGACAAAATCGAATGTCGGGGTTCTTCGCACGGGATTTTCTTCTGCGTTTCGCGCAATGGTCGCTATGGTGCATTGGCTCCTGACGGCAGTGTCATCGTGCCAGTAAGGAAAAAGACGAAGGACAA
>CASDWR010000184.1 GCA_949284665.1 uncultured Rikenellaceae bacterium
CACGCATGTGCGTGTCGGCCTGTATGTTCTGGAGTTTGTAATAATCCATGATGCCGAGATTCCCGGTACGAAATGCTTCGGCAATTGCCAGAGGAATTTCTGCTTCGGCAAGGATAACTTTGGCACGAGCTTCCTGTGCTTTTGCTTTGTTTTCCTGCTCGGTGGCTACGGCCATCGCCCTTTTCTCTTCCGCTTTTGCCTGTGCGATATTTTTGTCTGCATTGGCTTGATCGATTTGGAGTTCGGCCCCTATGTTCTTCCCTACGTCTATGTCGGCGATATCGATCGACAGAATTTCAAAGGCTGTCCCGGCATCCAATCCTTTGCCGAGTACCACTTTGGATATCGAATCGGGGTTTTCGAGCACCTCTTTGTGCGTGTCGGAGGAACCGATTGACGAGACAATCCCTTCTCCTACTCGGGCCAATACCGTCTCTTCTCCGGCACCACCCACCAGTTGTTTGATGTTAGCTCGAACCGTTACCCGTGCTTTGGCAATCAGCTGAATACCATCTTTTGCTACGGCTGAAACAGGAGGAGTGTTGATAACCTTGGGGTTGACCGACATTTGTACTGCCTCGAAAACATCCCTGCCTGCAAGATCAATGGCCGTTGCCATTTTAAAGTCGAGGGTGATATTCGCTTTTTGCGCTGAAACGAGAGCATGTACGACATTCGCTATGTTCCCTCCGGCCAGATAATGAGCTTCCAATTCGTTCGGATTAAGTGTCAGGCCGGCCTTGGTCCCCTCGATCATAGCCGATACGATAGCGGATGGTGGAACCTTGCGCCAACGCATCAGGATCAACTGCAAAAGAGAAATGTGCACATCCGATACCAGCGCCGAGAACCACAGCCCTACCGGTACGAAATAAAAGAGAAGCCATAAGAGAACGATCACCAAAAAGGCAATCAAAGCTAAAATACCTAAATTTCCCATAATCAGTTTTTCACTTGTTTTATTTAAAGTTGTTGTTGATTTTCGTGCTTCTTTACTACGACCGTGAAGTTTTCGAAAGCGGTCACTTCGATGTCTGTGCCCGGAGTAAGGTAGGCATCAATCGCTTTAGCTTCATAGGTTTTCCCATTGACCATAATTTTACCCATGGGGGCCAATCGGGTCAGTGTCGTTCCTACGTCGCCGATCCGTATGTTGTCGTCCTCCTCGGGGGATTCCTGCGATTTACCGTCAATGCTGCTTTTGAGCGAGAAGCGTTGCCAGGTTTTGGCTTTCAGACAAAAAATGAGTGAAAAAACTGCTGTCGCAATTGCCGCGACAATTACGATGAATCCTCCGGAAATTCCATAATCCGAAAATGCTTTGTAAATCGCTATGCCATAGGCGATAAGCGAACATATTCCCGCAATGCTCAAACCAGGGAGCAAAACGATTTCGGCTATGAGTAACAAGGCTCCTGTAATTATCAGCAGTATAATCAGTAACATGGTCGAATTTGTCTGTTATCGGGTGTTCGATGTGAGTATTATTTTGAAATAGGGGTGTATGTAACTTTCAGTTGCGGGGCTATGTCGTTTATTTCGCGGATCAATGCATCAGCCTCGGCAATGCCTGAAAAGGTACTGATAATGAAAATGGGGTCACGCGTGTTGGGATCAAACGTACGTGCGATCTCTTTTCCCGGTGCTTTTGTCTGTATGAGGGATCGTACGTTTTCAGGCAGTCCGGTTGGGGCGCCGGTGATTTCGATTCGATATTTCGACCCTGAAGCAGGTGTGTTTTTTGCTGAAGAAGAGGATGGCAGAACAGTGTGTGTTGTCCGTAAGTCCGACTGTTTGACGTCGGTTTGTGCCGATTGTGATGGCGTGTCATATATGCCGTTAATCCATACTGCGACGACCGGTTTGACAAAACCGAGTTTTTTCAGCCGCTGGGCCGCATCGACAGCCTCCTCGTAAGTTCGGTAACTGCCGGCATAATAGTAATATTTTCTGTCACTTTTGCGCTGGTATGCAAGGGGATACACCCCTCGGAATGTGGCGATGGCGGCAGGAGAAGAGAAAGTCCCCAGATGGATGCGATATACTGTTCCTCGTGGATATTCGATGCATTCGGGAATAGGGTTGGAGGCATTGTATTTGGCGGGTCGGGCAACCTTAAAATCCTCATACGGGATGAATGATCGCTCTTCCACGACAACATCCGGGTAAAAGTAATGTGACGGATCGATCGTCTCACGGATTTTGCGCAATGAATCGGCCGCTTCGACGAGACCGTTTCGGTTGGCCAGCACCGATTCGTAATCGAGCATCAGACATTTTTGGTAGGGATACAATGCGATGGGTTTCGAAAAACAGGAATCGGGTATTTCGGTCGTCGTGACCCGTAGGGCGGACATGCGTCTTTCGAATTCCTGCAACAGATTCCTGTCATTATACCTGTCGAGCAGATAGTTGTACAAGTAGATTTTTGTGTCGAAAATTTCCGACCATACGGCATCTACCGAATCGGAAATCATATGGTTCAATGTTATCAACCGATTCAATTCTGCGTAGATGCTGTCGCCGGTTTCGGCATTTTCAACTGCCTGATACGTCGAATCGGATTTCAGAATTACCGCATAGTTGAAATCGAAAATCGACAGATAATCCGCGATCGATTTTTCTCGTTTCTGACGTTTTTCAAGCAATACGAATTCATCGGTCGAAAGCCCTTCCCTAAAAAAATCATTATATATGATATTCACATTGCGCAGTGTGGCGGACGATGATGCCAGGTTGTCGGAATTCCCGGTACCCACAACGCTGGAGTGCAGATGTTCTATGCTCCATGCCTGTTCGATAGCTACGATCTGTGCGGATACCTGTGACAATCGGTCGTTGATTGAAAACGATTCGCTTTCAAGGGCGAGGATGCGGGATGTCAGTTCATTCCGGTCCTTTTGGCCAGCGGTAGCAAAGTCTGTCCGAGCCGTTTCGAGCGATTGATTGAC
>CASDWR010000185.1 GCA_949284665.1 uncultured Rikenellaceae bacterium
AAGATTAGAAATCGACGGCAGAGATATGCGTAACCTCGAAATCGGAGAGTGGAAACGCCCCTTGTAAGCAAAATATTCGTTCGACAATCCCCGTTATGTAGGCGACATTCAAACGAACGAATATGCAGATCAGACAATCAAAAACGCTCGAAAACATTCTCACTCAGGGAGTACTTTCGACCAACGGGAACAACGGTTGCGATCCCGTGGACAGGATTTTTCTCATCCTGCTCGACGAAGCCAATTGTCATGCCACGCACATTCTCCGCAAACTGTTAAAAGACTGGGAGATATATCAGATCAAGGTACGTATCGAGCAGGAAATCGAAAACCGAAAACAACGTACGGAAGAGTCGGAAGACAACGTTGCACTCGAAAAATTCAATGAATCGCTCGAAGAGATATGCAACGATTGCCCTGTTCGACAGGATCCGGTAGTAAACACGGGCCACCTGCTGCTGTACGTAATCCGTGAGAAGAGATTCATATCCTCACGTATCCTCGAACTCTACAACCTCAAATACGAAATCGTCAGGGAATATGTCATGCAACTTCCTGCCGACGAAGATTACTATGTGGATATGCACGCCCTCCAGAATATCCGTACATTGCGAATCGAATCGCGACTGGGCGACAACAACCCGGAAGAAGACACCGATGAAGAGAACGAAACATCGACCGATTCGTTCGATAGCCGGTCCGGAAGCAGCATGGCCGAACTGGAGAAATACGGCGTCAACCTCACCCGTGCAGCAGCAAACGGGGAGATCGATCCGGTAGTGGGCCGTGACAAGGAGATCGAACGGCTGATTCAGATCCTCGGCCGGCGCAAAAAGAATAACCCGATTCTCATCGGCGAAGCAGGGGTCGGGAAAAGCGCCATTGTGGAGGGACTTGCCTTGCGTATCGCTTCGCGCGACGTACCATTGGCTTTACTCGGCAAAACGCTGTTTTCGCTCGATGTAACGTCGCTCGTGGCCGGAACCAAATATCGGGGCCAATTCGAAGAACGAATCAAGGCATTGCTCAAAATATTGAAAAACAACCGGGATATCATTCTGTTCATTGACGAGATTCACACCATTGTCGGTGCCGGTTCCACACAAGGCAGCCTCGATACGGCCAATATCCTGAAACCGGCTCTGGCACGCGGAGAGTTGCAATGCATCGGAGCCACTACACTCGACGAATTCCGCGAAAACATCGAAAGCGACAGCGCCCTCGAACGACGATTCCAAAAAATCGTCGTGGAACCGACTTCCCGCCAAGAGACACTCCGAATCCTGGAAAACATCAAAGGACACTACGAACATCACCATGCCGTACGGTATTCCGAAGAGGCTCTCATCGCCTGCGTCGAACTCACCGAACGCTACATCACCGACCGCCATTTCCCGGACAAGGCCATCGACGTACTCGACGAAGCCGGATCGAAAGCCCATGTATTCGGCATGAAAGAACCCCAACAAATCAAGGAGATCGAGGCAGCCCTGGCCAAAGCTACCGAAGAGAAGCGCAAGGCCGTAGCATCGCTCGTATACGAACAGGCTGCAAAAGCCCGGATCAAAGAGATGGCCCTCGCCTCCAAACTCGGTGAGTTGCGAACCGACTGGCAACGTCAAGTAAGACTCAACCCCATCACAATTACCGCCGAACACATACAAGAGGTGGTAAGCAGCATGACGGGAATCCCGATCAGCCGTGTTTCGCAAGGTGAAAAAAGCCGGCTTAAAGAGATGTACGCCCACTTGAACAGTATCGTTATCGGTCAACCCGATGCCATTGGCAAAATAGCCAGATCGATCCAACGTTCGCGTGCCGGTCTGAAAGATCCCGGGAAGCCGATCGGAGTCTTCATGTTCGTCGGACCGACCGGAGTCGGCAAAACATTACTTGCCAAAGAGCTGTCGAAATGGTTGTTCGACCGTAGCGATGCTTTGGTGAGAGTCGACATGAGCGAATATGCCGAACGGCACAATATCAGCCGGCTGATCGGTTCACCTCCCGGATATGTAGGATACAACGAAGGCGGTCAGTTGACCGAAATCGTCCGGCGTCAACCCTATTCCGTGGTACTTTTCGATGAGATCGAGAAGGCTCATCCGGATGTTTTCAACGTCATGCTCCAGATCTTCGACGAAGGTCAACTGACGGACGGATCGGGTCGCAAAATCGACTTCCGGAATACGGTTATCATCATGACCTCGAATGTAGGGTCACGTGAGGTGGCTGCACGAGGCAGTACGATCGGCTACAACACGCCCACACGGGCGGAATTCGAAATTTCGGGAAACGAAAACAGATACCGGAGTGCTCTGGAAAACACGTTTGCCCCCGAATTCATCAACCGCATCGACGATATCATCGTTTTCAATACACTGACGATCGAGGATGTGAAACGGATCGTCGATGTCGAACTGCAAGGGCTCTACTCTCGCGCCGAAGCCATGGGATACCGAATCAAGGTAACGGACAAGGCAAAAGCGCAGCTGGCCGAAATGAGTTACGAACCGAAATACGGTGTACGATCCCTCAAACGTATTATTCTCGAACGAGTCGAGGAACCCCTCGCACAGATGATCGTCTCGGAGGAGGTACATTCGGGTGACGAAGTGGATGTCGATTTCACCGACGACGGACGGATCGAACTGCTCGCAAAAGCCGTTTGATCGTAATTCCAGACACCGTTGCATAACGCTACCCGTACTTCGAGGACCCGGGCGATCCCGCGATTAAAACCCTTTCTCGAGAACCAAGTACAATAAAAGAGGAGCGCCTCGACCCGAGGAATGGATCCTATTGCTGTATGACATTAAAAATGCAGTGAAGAAACCTGCTTCTGCGGAAACCGTCCCCTTTTCATGACGATTGGGACGGTTTCCC
>CASDWR010000186.1 GCA_949284665.1 uncultured Rikenellaceae bacterium
CAACCATTCAATCCCTCTCAAATCCACAAACGGATATAGGGAAAAGGGTTCTTTCTTCTGACCGTAACATCCGAATCAACTACATTCGGATACGGATCAACAAAAAAACACTGAGTAGAAATTTTTCATATTCCACAGATTTCAATACAACAAGGGTCTATAAAAAGGCTGCAATGGACCCAAGCAAAACGAGCAACAGGATTAATCCCAACAGGCTGATACACAAACCGGCAATAGCAAATCCGCGAGGAGCTTTGAAAACAGCAATGAAAGAGAACAAGAGTCCTAAGAACCACATGATCCACCCAAGTACGGGAACCCAACTGCAAATCAGTCCGAGAAGGGCCAAAACAAATCCGGCAATTCCCAAGCCATTACCCTTTTTAAAGGATTGTTGAACGATAATCGTTTGCGGTGCGGGATTCGTTGCAGCCGAAACATTTTCTTTTTCCTTATTTTCCATAGTACAACATCATAACTCTTCAGTTCCAAAGAGTCGTTAAATTCACAAACACGAAACGCGGAACTGCAATGTACCACCTCCTTCGAATATATGATCATTAAAAATCGATACTGTACAGCAAGGCTTGGGGCTTTCCAGGGACCATTCCGCCGACAGTTGGTTTTCATCCGTACCGACTATTGCATGGACATATGCATCCGAAAGACCTGTCACATAGCGTCTCATTTTATTAAATCTCGATGGATCAAGAGGTTTATCCCGACCCAAAAACAAAGATAATATTTCATTCGATAAGAATGAAATTTCAACAGGATTTTTATCCAATTATTTTACAGTATGAACCAGCGGTCGATCAGGGACAATGGAAACTGAACTACCCCAGGGGGATGCCGACCGCCTCGCTGCCAGATATGGCCCAGTGGATATTTTGTCTCCCATGGGTGAATTCAGAGCCGACGCGACCCGCTGTAACCGTCATGCCATGCCCGGGATATGATCGGAAATCGGCTTTTCATGTCCGTTTTGAGATGCGTTTCTTTGTACAAAAGGCGCTCGGATCAAACAAAATATTTATTTTCAAGGCCAAAGGTAAACGATCGTTTCCGATATGAAATAGCTGCGATCGTAACACACAAAGCCAATATGCTATTCAGTAAAAAGGGGAATTCATTGCTCGTGGTATGGAACAAATGACGGACCCCGTCGATAAGGAAAGGACAAATCATAACGGCGAGATAATTTGCAGCCATCACGAACGACAAGGCGAACGTAGCCTGTCGCGGAGGAGCCGTATCGACTGTCTTCTCATAAATCAAAGGTTGCATGATTCCATATCCGAGACCTGTCATCATACATCCCAAAGTCAATATCAGGGGATGTTGCGACAGGGCGATCAATCCCAATCCACAAGCGATCATACCGAGAGACCATATATTTACGAACTCCCTCATCCACTTAATGATACGGTTGATAAAGAATCCGGGCAGCATAATCGACAGGAAGAAAAGAGCGATAAGTCGTCCGGACAACGAAGTCCCTTCCCGATAATTTTCTACTGTAAACGAAAGGTAATATACAATCGCAAGCACAAGAAACGTAATCACGAAATAGAGCGTGGTCAAACCTGCCAAACGTACGCGGTTTATGTTTGCGGGGAGAGTTGTCCGTGTTTTTTCGACATCATTGACAGGCTGTTCGCGCCGCAAAAAAAATGACAGGGCGATCGATACGCCTGGCAAAAGATATACGACAAATGGTAATCGCCATTCCACCCCTGCAAGATACCCGGTAAGAAGTGTAGCCAAAACGAGTGTCATGTTGTTGATGGCAGAACTGAGTCCCAACTGGCGGGTCCTGTATTCTCCCGTGAAATAATCGGCGATCAGTCCCGTCGACAGGGGTACGATCATACCTGCTCCAATTCCCAAAATACTTCCATAGACAATCAACTCGGTCATGCTGTGAGCAAAAAGGCACAATATGCCACAGATAAAGAATATCCACAATCCGACAACCAACAAAGTCAATTTGTTTTTGCCGACTGACAGTTTGCCGGAAAGCAGCACAAAAGGAATAACGAGCAATGAAGGTAGTGAGGTAAGCATCTGAATTTCGAGATCGCTTACTTTCGGAAATATTTTGGAAAGATCGCCCATGATCGGCGACACGGCCAGTCCCGGCAAAGAAACCACGGCCGAAACAGACCAAATTGCAATCAAAGTGATAAGTGAAATGGAACCTCGTCCTGTTTCTATTTTCATGTGCGTTCCAGGGATTTGACCCTTCGGCATCTATTTTTGCAAAAGTAGTGCCAGCCCATGGAGAAAAAACGTTTCAAAACGAAGATCGTATCTTTCTAAATCACGTTCGGACAATCTTTTTTCATGGTATGAGACGATTGTCGGTCGTCCACCTCCCGGGCATCGTTTTCACTTGATTTTCAATCCGGGAATCAACGGTACGGTATCGATCAATTCCAACGCCTGTACCATATCGAGCGTCTGTCGTTTGTATTTTCGGAAGTGAGCGGTTTTGAGATGGCGCTCGTAGGCCTTCTCATCATCGTATATTTCCAAAATGGTGATCCGGTTCGGAACTTTTCGATCTGCTACGGCATAGAGGATACGAACACCCGGTTCCAATTGCATCGAAGTTTCGATCTCTTCCTTCAACAAGACGTTGTATTCCTCCAGTCTGTTCGGATCGATCGTGACGAAGGAGAGACGGACCAAATCGTTCTGAGCCGGAGAAAGGTCGGCCGTCCGAATAATATCCAGAGCTTTCATGGCAAACGGAAATCCGATATAAGGTAGGCATTGGATCAC
>CASDWR010000187.1 GCA_949284665.1 uncultured Rikenellaceae bacterium
ATAACGTTCGTATCCCACTGTCTCGTCGACTGCATGATCATCATCTTTCTGGCCAGGTGAAACGATCAACAATTCGTGCATCAATCTCGGCAATGCCCGACGATTCGATTTCATACGCAAACTGTCATAAAAACGCTGATTGCGTTCTTCAACACTAAGACTGTCTCGCGGAGAAGCATAACCCCGCCCTCCGCATCCGAACCACAAAAGACACAGGACAAACGACAGGAATAATATGCTATCACTTTTGCGCATGACTTCAAAAATAACGATTTTTTATACACGGTCCATATATGCCATCGAATATTCTGCATCGGAATATTTCATCCTCCATATTCGAAATCCGTATTTATGTGTGAAGGAGAAGGCGGTTTGCCTGAGACAAAACCGCCTTCTCCTTCATGGTTTCCCACCAGGAAACGAAATTTTACCCTTTCCAAAGGGACTTCCGTCTACCTCGAAATTTCAGGATCAATCATTTTCCCAAAGGATAACAAACCCGCACACTTTTTCTTGATCCCACAACCACAATCTGTCTTCGGCACGCTTGACAACGATTACGCTGTATACCTCTTCCGCAGGATCATCCTGTCCGGCACGTTGCACGGTCAATTCTACTGCCGTATCCTCGCTCGGTTCCTCTGACAACTGCATGGCAACCTGCATGGTCAAACCATCGTCGTGGATTCTGAAACTGCGGGTATATGTATTATAAACACATTCGTGCTTCTCCCTATCCATTGCAAAGGTAGCATTGCCTCTCTCTCCGTAAACTCCGTATTCCGTTTGGAGTACGAACGTTTCCCTGGCCTCTTCTGCCTCTCCGGGTCCCGTAAACTCAGGATTCTTATCCTTGCAGCCGGCCAAACCGATCACAAGAAATGCAAAAATCAGGATTCTTCTTTTCATGGTACAACTTGCTTTCGATTTATTCTACTGTCACATACCTCACGATGACATCTTTGCCCGGAGTAAGCGAGTTCGTTATTATTGCCTTTATTTTATGTGTGCCCACCGGTAAGTCAATACTGGTGCCGTCGATTTTCATGTCATTCACGAACCAATCGATGTTCGTAATCTCATCTTGATATTCGGTTGCAACCTCCAACTCGATCGTTTCACCCTGCTCGTACACCCTCTCAACCTTGATAGTCGGAGCCCCCACATGAATAATCCGATCTATTCCCAAGCACGGATGGAATTCCTCGTTGGCTGCCTCCTTGGAATGGAAGTAGATATTTTCCGTATTTTCATTATTGGGAATCCGAAGAGCAATGCTCAAATATTGTTCGCCCCGTTCAAGTGCTTCGGCAAGTACACGAGTCACATCAACTTCCACCAGAGAGGTCGTCCCATCGAGCGACTGGGCATCGAAATAGTTCCCTGCAAAGGTCGGACGGTTCGCTGAAACGAGATCCTCTTCCGTCCATTCGGTCGAGGTCGTATAGAACTGGACAGGCAGAGTATTCGACAGCGTTGCGGATGGAACCAGATAGAGTTTCGCTGCATTGATCTTATCACTTTCGATACCCGAAATATCGAATTTCAAGTAGCTGTCGAAACGCCAGTCTCCCATCGAACTGTAACGCACACGCAACGTTTCCTGAGCACCTTTCGGAGAGGTGTTCTTCGACACGGCAGTATATGTATCGTCGGATGGGAAAATCTTCTCTGTTTTGACCGGGACTGCCTCTCCCGAGGCACTTTTCGTTACTTGAAATTCACGTATGAAATCTGCTCCGACCTGTTTCCCCGCCTTGTTGCTCAACGACCCCGACACCGTAATCCGATATTCTCCGCTACCCATCGGCTCTTCGGGCTCGAAAGAAAATGTCGTATTTTGCATGGATGAGCTCCAGGTTCCTTCTACCTTTTCCCCAGTAGCCTTGTTGCTCACCGTAACCCCCAGGCCGATATTTTCCACGGAAAATTCCGAAAGAAATCGGACCGTAATGGGAGCATTTACCGGAAGTCCAAGCATCGCCATCGGCAATACGCCGTCAGCTGGCAACACCCTGCTGTAACCGTTGGCATCTACTTCGGTCGCCCCTTCTTTCGGCAGCACATAAAACACGGCGGCCTCGGTTTCTCCCGACGGTTTTAAATAATGATCGAAAAAACGCTTGAAAATTACATACCGCTTCTCCCCGGTGGCTACATCGATCCCCATGCCAGGATAGGTGTGTCCCAACTCCTCCATCCACAATGGCAGATGGATATGGTCGATATCGTTCATATGTTTGACCACCTCGGGATAAACATCCCATTGGTTATATTGATCTTTCGATCCGGCTGATGTAATCATCGGCACAGCATCGGCATTTACATACTGAGGAATACGCCGGGTCCCATTCCCTGCAGCTGCATATGCGACATCCACCGTACTGGGCACATTCGGCCATGGCTGCTCTTTCGTATTGGGTGTCGAATTGAACAGGAAGTGTTCACTCCCCTCGGCATTCTTCGTATCGGCAATCCGTACTGCACTGTATGATGCTTTCGATATCCCCATCACACCGATTCGGTCGTTCAGATTATAGTCGGTCGCATGGCTTCTCAAATATCGGACATAAGCCCTTACGGCTGACAAACCATTCCAGTCTTCAAGCGAATACTGATCGAAATAGCCATAAGTCTCCCCTCTGGCCAATGGATTATAGCAATGGTCGGCTGTCGCCCAAGCATATCCCGTTGTCAGGAATCCCAATGGGAAAATCGATCTGTAAATCAACTCATCGCTTGCTCCTGTCGGGTCAA
>CASDWR010000188.1 GCA_949284665.1 uncultured Rikenellaceae bacterium
CGAGATGTAGGCAAACGGTTCGAAATATTGGTAGAAGGGCCTTCAAAGCGCAGTGAGAAAAAACTTTGCGGTCGTACTTCACAAAACAAAATGGTCGTTTTCGACGCGGTTGCGGGAGTTGTCCCGGGTGATTACATTACAGTTGAAATTACGGACTGCTCGTCGGCAACTCTCCTCGGGACGCCGATCGACAAGGGGATGGAATAACCTTCCTGCGACCGCGGGAAAGGGCACTCGACGGGAGACGGCCTTACCAACAAAAAAACGGGGCGCAGCAAATGTTTGCTGCGCCCCGGTCATTCACTCCCGGATAATCCGAAACCCGTCCGCAATGGACAAATGACTCGTTGACAAACCGTCCCTGACTTTCCGGATCTCCGGCAAGGAAATTCAGGTTACGAAAATTCCGGCTGAACTATCTTATCCGAACAAAGCCGTCGGATATGAGGTGCATTTTACATCGTACCTGCCAGCACTCTTTTCACGATTTCGGAAATCTCCTTGCCATCGGCCAATCCGGCCAACTCCCTGGTCGCCGTTCCCATCACCTTTCCCATGTCGGCAGGGGTATGCGCCCCTACCCGAGCGATGATCTCCCTCAATTTCGCTTCCAATTCGCCCGCTTCCAACCGTTTCGGCAGGAATGCTTCAATGTATGCGGACTCCGCCAACTCTTTTTCTGCAAGTTCCGCACGACCGGCCTGCGTATAGAGTTCCGCAGATTCCTTGCGCTGTTTGACCAGTTTCTGCATCAACTTCACCACGTCGGTATCCGTCAGTTCGTGCGAGGCACCCGATGTTTTAGCCAGCAGGATTGCAGCCTTTACTGCCCGCAGAGCCTCCAGCCTGACTGTCTCCTTAGCCAGCATAGACGCCTTGATCTCACTATTGATGCGTTGTTCGAGGCTCTCGCCACTCTTCGTTTCCATTTTTTTCTCTTCACTCATATTCCGTTCGTTTTTGATTCATCTCTCTTGTCTGCAAATTTACGACAAATCCCAGACTTCGCACCCGCTGCCGACGAAAATAAATCTCCTTCCGGCAGGCTCTTTCTTCCTTCAAAAGAGTCCCCTCCAAACAAGTATCCCGCAAAGCCGTTCTCATTCCCTCCTTAATTAAAAAATCCGGGCCGATTTTTCGACCCGGGGAATGGTGGTTTTAAATTGCAGGCCCCGATTTTTCACAAACCGGAAGTGATGTTTCCCATTTCACACGACCTCTTCGCCTCTGGCATGCAACAATTCGACTCCGAGCTCTCGGAGCTTGTATTTTTGGATCTTACCGCTTGCAGTCATGGGAAACGTATCGATAAAAAAGATATACTTCGGTATTTTGTAATGGGCGATCTTACCTTTGCAGAATGCCCGGATTCCCTCTTCAGTCAATTTCTGGCCATCTTTCAGTGTAATGAAGGCAGCCACTTGTTCGCCATAACGCGGACTCGGCAATCCGGCCACTTCGACGCCCTTGATTTGAGGAATGTCGAACAGGAAGTTTTCGATCTCTCTCGGATAAATGTTCTCACCGCCACGAATAATCATCTCCTTGATACGACCCGTAATCCGGAAATTGCCATCTTCATCCTTTACTCCCAGATCACCCGAGTGGAGATACCCGTTGGCATCGATAATGGCCTCCGTCGCTTCGGGATTCTTATAGTATCCTTTCATAATATTGTATCCCTTGCAACACATCTCTCCCTGTACACCCACCGGACACTCTTCATTCGTATTCGGATCGAGGACCTTCACATCTACAAAAGGATAGGGACGGCCGACGGTCGTGGCACGCACTTCGGTCGAATCGGTAACCCGCGTAGCGGTCATTCCGGGGGAACTCTCGGTCAGGCCGTACACACTGATCACCTTGCAATGCATACGGTCCATCACCTGGTTCATCGTCTCGATGGGACACACTGCACCCGCCATGATGCCCGTGCGGAGCGATGTAAGGTCGAATTTCTCGAAATCGGGGTGATTTAACTCCGCGATAAACATCGTCGGGACTCCATACAGAATCGTACAACGCTCTTTATGTACCCCTTCCAATACTTTCAACGGGCTGAAATCCTCAACCATCACCATGGTCGATCCATGGGTAATAACGGCACAAAGAGCCAGCACACAACCGAAGCAGTGGAACAACGGCACACAGGTAAGCAGTTTGTCATCCGACGTATACTGCATGAATTCTCCGGTAGCCATACCGTTATTGAGGATATTGTGATGTGTCAGCATTACCCCTTTCGGGAATCCCGTAGTACCGGAAGTATACTGCATGTTCACCTCCTCGTGACAATCGACCCGCGCAGAAGCTTCCCGCAAAGGCCGACGATCGCTGAACGCACCGATCGTGATGAGTTCTGCGGTATTGTACATGCCCCGGAATTTCTCTTGGCCGATATATACCACATTCTTCAACTCCGGGAAACGTTCCGAAGACAACCGACCCCGTACCCCACGTTTCAGTTCGGGAACCAGGCTGTACATGATATTGACATAACTGCTGTCACGATAACCGTTCACCAGACACATGGTATGGATATCGGCGTTTTTCATGATATAGGCTACTTCCGACTCCCGATAATTGGTATTGACCGTAACCAACACAGCCCCGATCTTGGCCGAAGCGAACAGCAATGTCAGCCAATCCGGTACGTTTTTGGCCCACACACCCACTTTGGAGCCTTTGCGAACACCGATCGAAAGCAAACCACATGCAAGACGATCCACCCGTTCGTTGAACTCCGCATAGGTAAGCCGCAAACCTCGGTCAGGATAGACGAGAAATTCGTGTTCAGGCAATTCGGCAGCCCACTTCTCCAGCAGACCGCCCATCGTATAATTCAACAGTTCCATGAAATCCGTTTCGATTTGATCGACTTAATACGCCGGCGTATAGGATATTGCCAACACACGAGCTTTTTCTCCGGGTGACTTTGTGGTAATCTTGTGAGGAACGACCGAATCATAATAAATGCTTTCACCCGCAGAAAGTTCGTAATGCTCGTTTCCGTAAAACAGTTCCACTTCTCCCTCCAGCACGAAAAAAAACTCCTCTCCTTCGTGAACCGACCCGCGACGGTCATTTTCGTCGGCATATGTCACTTCAATCAACGACGGCTCCATATTGCGATCGCTCTTGTTTTGTGCCAACAGTTTGTATTCGAGATTTAGTTTCGAATAGTTCGCATTGCCGAAATCCTTCTCATCGGCAGCCGGAATCACTACGGGAACTCCGCTTTCGGCGCCATCGAGAATCGTTCCCACACGCGTATCGAGGCTTTTTGATATTTTCACAAGGACCGAAACAGACGGACAATATCCTTCGTCTTCGATTCTGTCCAACAGATTTTTGTCCAACGATGCGGAACGAGCCAGTTCTTCTCTGCTCATACCGGCTGCGCTTCTCAATTCTTTGATTTTTTCTCCTATTGGTGCCATACTCCTTTAAACCTAAAGAACCATTTCCTTGTTCGAAAATGTTGTTTTTTCAACCGCACAAAAATAGAATTCCGTATTCGGACCCCCCATCGACTCCACTCAACTTCTACGATATCCAAAACAAAATGGCATCTATTATCCCATAACGAACCCGACAAAAAGGATCGAATCATCCGGCACATCCCCACTTAAATCATAGGGAACAAACAGATAATAATTTAATATGTCGCAACCCCCAAAAACCGAAATCGGCACTTCAATACGACCTTCCCCTCTGATTCTGCTACGATATTCAAACCCGAAAGAGGGCTTTAAAATCCATAAAGCCTCTCCAACATCTCCCCATTTTCAAATTGCAACGGTTTTCAAATAGTTCATAACGAAACAATACTTTAAAATCTCTTTTGATGCGGTATCGGCATTGTTTTTGGATACTCCGACTTACGATTCGGAAGTTTGTTCACGGTTCGGTTCTTAACCGACATCTCTACGGTGATGCCAATCACCAGACCGAATATGCCGGCACCGAGAGCAACCGACCGTTGGATTTTCCAAA
>CASDWR010000189.1 GCA_949284665.1 uncultured Rikenellaceae bacterium
CATGACCGCAAGCGGCCGTACTTTGGGCGATTTCACATTCGTGGTGCGGGAACATCAGGTCCATACCGCCACCATGGATATCGAAACGTTCACCCAAATATTTCGTACTCATCGCAGAACATTCCAGATGCCATCCCGGAAACCCGTCGCTCCACGGAGAAGGCCAACGCATGATGTGTTCCGGAGATGCTTTTTTCCACAATGCGAAGTCATGCGGATTTCGTTTATCATCCTGTCCTTCAAGGGACCGCGTATTACTCATCATCTCTTCGAGTACTCGACCCGAGAGGCGGCCATAATGGTATTTTGCATCATATTTCTCCACATCGAAATAGACCGACCCGTTGCTCTCATAAGCATATCCCGCATCCAGGATTTTTTTTACCAGTTCGATCTGTTCGATAATATGTCCCGAGGCACGGGGTTCGATGGAAGGCGACTTCACCCCCAACCGTTCCATAGCCTTGTGATATCGTTCCGTATAGAAATGGGCCACCTCCATCGGTTCGAGTTGTTCGAGCCTTGCCTTACGGGCGATTTTGTCTTCGCCATCATCGGCATCGTTTTCCAGATGACCCACATCGGTGATATTCCGAACGTAACGTACACGGTATCCGAGATGCTGAAGATAACGGAAAAGCAGATCGAAGGTGATCGCCGGCCGGGCATGTCCCAAATGGGCATCGCCATAAACGGTGGGACCGCACACATAAAGGCCCACGAAAGGCGGGTTGTATGGGATGAATTCCTCCTTCCTGCGAGAAAGCGTATTGTAAAGCACCAGTTTCGATTCCATAAACAAAAAAGATCCTTGCATTTGAAACGGTAAAATTAACAACTTTCCATGAAAGTTCAGAATAATGTGGTATTTTCCGCCGTTATTTTTTTTAATTTTGCACGGTAATCGCGAAAGCAGGAAACATATTAACGATTTTTCGATGATGAACTATTTCAAAAGATGCAATATGCTATTGGGTTGGGCGGCCTTTGCATTTTCAGCCGTTGTATACCTGATGACCATGGAGCCGACGGCGAGCTTGTGGGATTGTGCGGAATTCATCGCCACCTCCTACAAACTCGAGGTAGGACACCCGCCCGGAGCACCCCTTTTCATGATGCTCGCACGCTTTTTCACCATATTTGCACCCGATCCCGGACATGCAGCGATCATGGTCAACACGATGTCGGGTCTGGCGAGTGCGTTCACCATTCTGTTTCTTTTCTGGAGCATCACCCACTTGGCACGTCGGCTCTACAAGTGCCGTCCAGAGGAACTCTCCAAACCGCAGGTATGGACCATCATGGGTGCGGGACTGATCGGCTCGATTGCCTACACGTTCACCGACACATTCTGGTTTTCAGCCGTCGAAGGCGAGGTCTATGCCCTTTCATCGCTCTTCACGGCTGCCGTATTTTGGGCTATTCTCAAATGGGAAGACGTGGCCGACGAGCCGCACAGCAACCGATGGCTGATCCTTATCGCTTACCTGATGGGGCTCTCGATCGGCGTGCACATTCTCAACCTGCTGACCATCCCTGCCCTGGTATTCGTATACTACTTCAAGAAAACCAAGCAGATTACGTTCTGGGGAGTTGTCAAGGCGATTCTTGTCTCGTGCGTCATTCTGGGAGTCATCAATGCCATTATCATCCCCTACACGGCTGCCGTCGGAGCCCTTTTCGACCGTGCTTTCGTCAACGGCCTGGGTTTACCCGTCAACAGCGGCATGATCTTTTTCGTGGTGGTTCTTTTCGCCGCCCTCGGGTGGGGCATCTGGTTCACGCACCGCAAGGGCCGTGTATTGCTCAACGGGATATTGCTTTGCATGACGGTCATTTTCATCGGTTATGGCAGTTATGCGTCGGTCGTTATCCGGGCTGCGGCCAATCCTCCCATGAACAGTAACAATCCCAACAATCCCTATTCACTGCTCTATCTGCTCAATCGTGACCAATATGGCAACAAGCCGTTGCTCTTCGGAGCGCAATATTCGGCACCGATCGTAGACGTCGAATACGATTCAAAATACTATATCGGCGAGGACGGCAAATACCACAAGGGCCTGGTTGTAGACGGATACGAATATCCCGCCCGGTTCATTACGCTTTTCCCTCGAATGTGGTCCTCACAGGAACGCCATATCGAAGGGTACAAAGAGTGGGGTAAAGTGGATGAAAGAAAGAAAATCAAATACGGTTCGGAGCGCATTGCTGTTCCCACATTCGGCCAGAATCTGCGTTATTTCTTCAGCTACCAGTTGAATTTCATGTATTGGCGCTATTTTTTGTGGAATTTCGTGGGCCGTCAGAGCGATAACCAGTCCACGGGAGAGATCACCGACGGACAATGGCTTTCGGGAATCAAACCGATCGACGAACTCTACCTCGGGCCGCAAGACAACCTGCCCTCTGAGATGGCAGAAAACAAGGGACGCAATACCTATTATTTCCTTCCCTTCATCCTGGGTATTATCGGACTCATTTTCCAACTCAACCGCGACCCGAGAAACTTTACGGTCGTCATGTGGCTTTTCTTCATGATGGGTATCGCCCTGGTTCTTTATTTCAACACTACCCCGGGGGAACCTCGTGAACGAGATTACGTCTATGCAGGTTCTTTCTATGCTTTTTGTATTTGGATCGGGATGGGGGTACTCTGTGTAAAGGAATGGTTGTCGCGCCTTTTCAAACGCGACAACAGGACCGTAGCCGCGGCAGCGACCCTGATATGCAGTTGTGTACCTATTCTTCTCGGTGCGGAAAACTGGGACGATCATGACCGCAGTCATCGTTATTTTACCCGCGACATCGGATACAATTACCTGGAAAGTACCCTTCCCAACTCGATTATCATGAATTACGGCGATAACGACACCTTCCCCTTGTGGTACAACCAGGAGGTGGAAGGAGCACGACTCGACGTACGGATCATGAACATGAGTTATCTGGGCGGGGGCTGGTATATCGACGAAATGAAATACAAATACAACGACTCCGATCCTGTTCCATTTTCGTTGCCGCCGCACAAATACATGTATGAGAACGACTACATATATGTCCAGGACATGTTCAATCGGCCGGTAGATATCCGTCAGGCCATCGATTTCGTACGCAGCGACGATCCGAGGTCCCGTATCCAATTGACCGAACAGAGTATGGCGGATTATTTGCCGGCAAAACGGCTGATACTTCCTGTCAACAAGGAAAACGTATTGGCCAGCGGGATCGTCAAGCCCGAGGATGCCCACCTGATTGAGGATACGATCTATATAAATATCCAAAAAAACACGCTGGACAAACCTGAATTGATGTTACTCGACCTGCTCGCTCATTTTGACTGGAAAAGACCGCTCTATTTCACGCAACCGTCGTCTCTTACGAATCTCGGGTTATTGGACTATCTCCAGTTCGACGGATACGCATATCGTCTGGTTCCCATTCGCACGCCGTATGAAAGCAGTTGGGAGATCGGACGCATCGACACGGACTACCTTTACGATAAATTGATGAATCGATACCGCTATGGCAATTTGGCCGATCCGAGGGTAAACGTAGACAATTTCGTTCGTTACAACATCAGTGCGTCGCAGGTACGCATGGCTTTTGCACGTTTGGCACAGGCTCTCGCCGAACGCGGTGAGAAGGAGAAGGCCATCGAGGTCCTCGACCGAGGTCTTGAAGTGTTGCCTTTGTCACAGGTTCCCCATACTTATCAGTCGATTCCGTATATCAATGCCTATTACACGGCTGGGGCGATTGAAAAAGGAGACAGCATGCTCAATGATTATGCATCCAAGCTGAAAGAGTACATCACCTACTTTACCGGTTTCCCCGAATCGAAGCAATCGCTCATACAGTATCAACTCGAAGAGAAACTGATGTTGCTCTCGAATTTGCATCGCATTGCCGTAGACTTCGACCGTCAGGATATCGTAACCGACATCCGTGATTATTTCTACAATTGACAAAAAATTTGCAACACATTTCACATAAGCCGGCGAACGCATCTTCCCGTCGCCGGCTTATATGTATATTTGCAGAATATGGAATATGGTTCGGCATAGCCAGTGTTTGAAAACGCTGTTTTCATTTGTCTCTGCTTTGGCCTTTGTCTATTTTTGTAAAAACTAAAACGCATAACGATGCCACGCATATCTGAAAAGAGCCGCAACATACCGCCTTCACCCATCCGCAAACTTTCGGCATGCGCCGATGCTGCGAAGGCACGCGGCATCCATGTTTACCATTTGAACATCGGTCAACCCGATCTGGCCACGCCACGTGAAGCCCTCGAAGCGGTCCGGAAAACGGATCTTGATATTTTGGCCTATACCCATTCGGCGGGAATTGAAAGTTATCGTCGGAAATTGGTACGCTATTACCACGAGGTAGGGATCGATATATCGCCCGACGAATTGCTCGTAACGGTCGGCGGTTCAGAAGCTCTTTTCATGGCCATCATGGTGTGTGTAAATGCCGGCGAGGAGGTACTGGTTCCGGAACCTTTCTATGCCAACTACAACAGTTTCGCGATCGAGGCCGGAGTAAATATAAAGCCCATTTTTTCTACTATCGAGAACGATTTCGCATTGCCTCCGATCGAGGAGTTCGAACGTCACATCACCCCCCACACGAAAGCAATCCTGATCTGCAATCCGAACAATCCGACAGGCTATTTGTACAGCGATGAGGAGTTGATGCGATTGCGCGACATTGTTCTACGACACGATCTCTATCTGATTTGCGACGAGGTGTATCGTGAATTTTGCTATGATGGGCACAAACATATCTCCGTGCTGAATCTGGCGGGAGCCGAAGAACATGCCGTCATGGTAGATTCGATGTCGAAGCGCTACAGCATGTGCGGTATTCGACTCGGCGCTCTTGTTTCGCGTAACAGGGAGGTGATCGAGGCAGCGATGAACATGGCACAGGCCCGGTTATCGCCCCCCTTGTTGGCTCAGATTGCTGCCGAAGCTGCATTGGATGCTCCAGAAAGTTATTTCAAGGATGCCTATGAGGCTTACCGTGAACGGAGGGATTGTCTGGTGAATGGGTTGAACGGGATTCCGGGTGTTTATTGCCCGATGCCGAAAGGGGCTTTTTACGCTCTTGCCCGACTGCCGATCGATGATTGTGAACGTTTCGCGCGCTGGATGCTCGAAGAATTTTCCTGGAAAGGGGCCACGGTCATGATTGCCCCTGCCACAGGATTCTACGCTTCGATGTCGCTCGGACACGATGAGGCCCGTTTCGCCTACGTACTCAACACAGACGATTTGCGTGCCGCTGTCGAATGCCTGCGCGAAGCACTGAAGTGTTACCCGGGAACTACATTGAAATAGCGGTCCTCTGTATCGGGCAGACGGAATTTCGTGCAAACGCGAGTCAAATCGTCTCTGTTTCCGACCGCTGCTTATTCATGCACAGCGGCTCTTGATTGTCCTACACTCGTCACGACACGATATTTGCCTGATCAACAAAGTTATACTCGACAAAAAAGGGATCGCATTGCAATGCGATCCCTTGTAAGATGATCCTTCTGCGGGGCAATACAGCGACATCACTGTTTCTTTTTCGCATAGAGATAACGTTTGATCTTTTGGGTCGGGGTCTTTTCGAAATCGTTCTCCTGCTCCTTTATTGCCGAAATACGGGAAAACTTGTTGACTTTTGAATTGACATATTTCATAATATCGGCTTTTAGTTCCTCCTTCTTGGCAGTCAAGTTGTCGCGCAGGTCATAATAACGCCGTTCGAGTTCTTTACGATCGAAATGGACGAGCGCAACCAACTTCCCGCGCTCTTCGGTTACGATCGAATCGATCACGAAAGCATGGCTGTTCAATACGCTTTCGATATCCTCGGGATAGATATTCTCACCACTCGGTCCGACGATCATGCTACTGAGCCGTCCTTTTATATAAAGATACCCATCCTCGTCGAAAGCGGCCAGGTCCTTTGTACGGAACCACCCGTCGGAAGTGAAGGCATCGCGTGTTGCTTCAGGATTTTTATAATACCCGAACATGATACTGGGCGTTCTGACAACCAATTCGCCTTCTCCAGCAGTATTTACGTTATCGAGTCTTGCTTCGATCTGCGACAAAACAGGGCCTGTCGAACCAAGCCTCACCCGATCGGGGACAGCGCCGGCAATCAGGGGAGCCGTCTCTGTCAATCCGTAACCGATTGCATAAGGGAATCGAGCATCCAACAGGAATTGTTCGGTTTCGGTATCGAGTTTGGCCCCGCCAATTCCGAAGAAACGCAATCGACCGCCGAAAATCTTCATCAATTTTTTCCCTGCCAGACGATGCAATTGGAGTCGGAAGAGACGTTTTTCGTAAAAAAACCGCCAAAAATCGGTTGCCGTAAATCGCCCCTTTACCTGGCTGCGATAGATTTTGTCGATAATCAGAGGGACGCTCAACATCACCGTCGGCCTTACTTCCTTCAATGCAAGCAACAGGTTAGAAGCTGTCGGAGGACGGTCAAGATAGACCACGGCCGCTCCCTGCATGAAAGGGTAAAGCATCCCCAACGAACACTCATACGTATGCGACAAAGGCAGGATGGAGAGAAAAACATCGTTCTCATTGATCGGGAAAAGGTCGTAATCCATTGCCAATTGTTGACACAGACTGCGATGCGTATGCATCACACCTTTGGGCTTCGAAGTGGTTCCGGAGGTATAAATAATTACGGCGAGATCATCCGGTTCAGGTTCACGAGCGGTTCCCAACTCGGAGCTGTTGCGTGCGATCACGCCCAGATTTTTGGTACGTATAACCACATTCATCCGGGCAATGATCTTTTTGGATACTTTTGAAAAGAGTTTATCCGACACGAAAAGGGCTTTGGCATCGGAATGGTCGATAATCATCTCCAACTCTTCGGGAGAGAAATCGGGCAGAATAGGTACCACAACGATTCCTGCCGTGACGGCGGCAAAATAGCATACGCCCCAATTGGGCATGTTGTTACTCAAAAGGGCGACCTTGTCGCCGCTGCTGATTCCGGCTCCGAGCAAAATTCCGCGGACCAGTTCCACACGGTCATCGAAATCGTTGTAACTCATCGATTCCCGTTCGAACATCGAGAATGAGCGTCGGGAGCCGTAACTCCGTATGCTGTTCCCGTACAGTTCACTCAACGTTTGAAAAGCCATAAATTATTGTAATTGCCCTTTGTAAAGTACAAAGTTAACCTTTTTCTCTTTTTATCGTATATTTGACAAAAAATAATGCTTGTGATCGAAAGCAAATTCATAAAAACAACAGCCTTGGAATCGGGATTCGATATTTGCGGCATAGCTGCCGTGCATCCACTCGACGATTCGCGAGCACGTTTCGAATCGTGGTTGTCGGCCGGCAATGGAGGCGGCCTCGCCTACCTGGAACGAAATATCGACAAACGTTTCTCGCCATCGCTTTTGCTGGAGGGAGCAGCAAGCATTATCGTCTGCGGGGTAAACTGCAAAAACGACACCACGACTTCCGATACGTTCATCTCCGACACACCCAAGATTGCCGCTTACGCATGTACGACAGACTATCATATTACCATCAAACGAATGCTACAATCGATTGCCGGCAAATTGGAAGAACGATACGGCCCGATCCGTTTCCGAGCCTTTACCGACAGTGCTCCACTTCATGAAAAGCGATGGGCGATCGAGGCAGGACTGGGCTGGCAGGGGCGCAATTCATTACTTATCAATCCCCACTACGGCACATTTTTATTGCTCGGAGAATTGCTTGTCGATCGCACGGTCGACACATACGACACGCCTTTCGAAGGGGACGGGTGTGCAGCATGCCACCAGTGTATGGAGGCATGTCCGAATGCGGCGATTCTACCCGGTCGGAACATTGATACCCGACGTTGTATTTCACGGTTGACGATTGAGAAATCGGCTTCGGACGATTCATCCCGCGACAGCGAAACAGCACTGCATGGTTGGATTTTCGGATGCGATGCTTGCCAACTTGTTTGTCCTTGGAATCGCCATACTCCGCTCTGCACCAATCCCGAATTCAAACAGCAGTTCGATCCACGTTCATTAACATATGATTTTTGGTCTCGGCTGGGCGAAGAAGAATTCGAACGCCTATTCGCTTCTACTCCTCTATCAAGATGCGGGTTGTCAAACCTGAAGAAAAACCTTCCAAAGCCATAGTACAGGAAGCGACTATTGCAATCCCTTACACGCGATCCCGTCCGCTACAAGATCGCCCCTGATTCGATCTACTTTACACGCAATGACATGGGTAATCCGCCCGCCTTTCTGTGCAGGCAGTCCCCTTCTCCCGCTCTCATAAATCGGAGTTCTGCGACTATCCTTAAACTCAAAACATAGACGGGAACTCTCTTTCTGAAGAGTTCCCGTCTTACTTATAACTCGACAATCCCGGAATCCCGATCATTGCGGGATTCCGAATCATTTTCGTATCATCAGAAGAATTTCACACGCATATCCTTAATATCGCTCTCTTCGGCCAACGCCTGTATACAACGCTCATTCACATAGTAAAGCGCCGTTGCATCGAGGCGCACCTTCTCACTTTCCGCAGTAGCTTCCTCGGTTGTAGTTACCGAGTCGACCTCGAACAAATAGAGCGCCGTGAAACCTTCAACCGGTTTCGAAAGCGTCTTTTCTGCAGCACCGCCGCAAATGGCACCGATCAACCGGGGTTCTGCTCCGAATTCAGGCACATAGAATGAGCTGAACTGCAAGTCTCCCACCGACTTGGGTTCTACACCGACGGCCGAAGCAATTTCATCGAGCGATCCGCCCTTCATCTCATTAGCCAGATAAGCAGCTTTTGCCTTATTCAACAACGTAGCCCGAATTTGTGCAGCAACCTGTTCTACGGGAGCGATTCCCTCCTTCCGTACTTCGGCCAAAGCGGCGATCACATAGTTTTCATCGATCTCCATAATCTGAGAAACCGTTCCTGCCTTGTTGTTGAAGGACCAACGGATCAACTCTTTCGCGTCATCCAATCCACTGATGGTTCGATCCGTATTACGAATCCGTACATTTCTTTTCGAAAGAGCGGCATCGTTGACTGCTTGTTTAAAGGCATCGTATCCCCCCGCGGCGGCAGCCAGGAAGGAGTTAGCCTCCGTATATATCTTCTGTTGAGTAGTCGCACTCGGATCCACCCGATAGATAATGGTCGCAATCTGAGCTTTCTTCACCGATTTGGTTTTGTAGGTCAGATTCACCACATGGAGTCCATACATGGACTCCACCGTAAATACATCCCCCTGACGTGCTGCGATACAAGCTTCGCTGAATTCGGGAATCATCTGTTCAGGAGCAAAATGGCCCAAATCTCCACCGTTCTGGGCTGCAGTAGGATCCTGCGAGAAAGTTGCAGCCAGCGTTGCAAAGTCGGAACCCTTTCGGATCACACCCACCAAACTGTCGGCCAGAGCTTTCTGATCCTTGGCAAGCAAAATATGACGGGCACCGATCGTATCGGGCAACATTCTCGTATCGGAGAGACGAGAAATCGTATACACATCGTTGTTCAGAACCGGGCCATACATTTTGCCGGCATCCTTTCCGAAAGCAATGGCAGCCATTTTGGTATCCAGATCGCTCTCCTTATAATATCTGGTATCGGGTTTTTTCTGTGAATTCAGCGTAGCATACTGCATTGGCGTATCAGTAGTTGCAAATTCGGCAGCAACTTCATCAATATACTTTTTAGCTTCGGCATAATCCTCTTCTGAAGGGAATACATCGAATACCACATATTCCACATCCCTCGATTCACCCTGACGGAACATACGTTTGTGTTCGTCATAATATTTGCGTATTTCGGCACTTGTCACATTTACCAATGAATCGGGTACGTCGGAATAGGATTTACTCACTACCCGTGCTCCATAAGTGGTATTAGCGGCCGCAAGTCCCTGTTCCACCTCAAGGTCATTTGCGAAGAACCCCCCCGAAACCAGGGCGAAATATTTGGTCATCAAACGATTCTGATTCATCTGATTTTTCAGGAACTCCCAAATGGCATATGCTACATTGTCGTTCCCCACATTGCCCAAAAAGTTTTTCAGCAACTCTGCATCGAAGGATCCCGTCGAGGGATTGACGAACGTCGATGTGATCACGGGCGAAAGATAAACACCATTAATCATATCCACCTGTTCGGCATTCGAGACAAGGAAACCGAGTTTCTTAAAAGCAGGTGCATAAGCATATTTCATGATAAGTTGTTCCCAGGCGGTATTATAGACCATCTCCTGTTCCTGAGTGCTCAATGCATCCTTGTTCCACATCCTGCTGTAAATATTGGACATGTACTCCGACTGGTTCAGGAATTCGACATAACCGATATTGTTCCCTTCGATTTCACCCACGCGCATTTTCCGCGAATTGAACATGCTGCTGCCTGCCGAGAAGAAGTCACCCAACAGGAATGCGATCAGGGCCACGAAAATCACGATGGTAACAATCACACCGCCTTTCGTTCTTAAGGTGTTTAAACTTGCCATAATTTTTATTTAACTTTTATGAATTTTGTCTATTTCCAAAATTGGCTTCAAATATACGAATTTTCCCGATTAATTTCGACAGTCATGTGCCACAAAATCGTCTAAACGATCTTTATTCGAGCAAGTTCCAATCTCGAAGAAGAGGACTGTAGTATTTTAATGTGCTTATTATCAATCACAACCACCTTGCCTACCGGCGGAATTCCATTTTCATGATAGATAATATAACCGGCCAAAGTATCGTATTCCTCGGACTCTTCGATTCCCAAATCGTACTTTTCATTCAGATACTTCACCTCCAGGCGACAAGAAAAAAGATATTCCGTTTCGCCGATCTTTTTTTCGATCATATCCTGACTGTCGTGTTCGTCTTCGATTTCGCCGAAGATCTCTTCGAGTACGTCTTCCATGGAAATGATCCCGGCCGTTCCGCCAAACTCGTCGATGACTACAGCCACAGAATTTTTTCGTTTGATAAACTCCGTCAACAACCGTTCGGCCGGCATCGTCTCCGGCACGAAATCGACTTTCATGAGCGCTTCCCGAACGCTTTTGGGGTTTCGGAACAAGCTTTTCACATTGACATAGCCGACAATATTGTCGACGGATCCTTCCCAAACGAAGATACGCGAATATTTACTTTGCACAAACCTTTCGGTAATCTCATCGATACCGGCATCGATTTCGACAGCCTCCATATCAACCCGAGGGATCATACAATCCCGTACACTCACATCCGAAAAATCGAGTGCATTCTGAAATATCCGGATTTCATTCTCTTGTTCACCTTCCCCCTCCGCACTCTCTTCCAACAGGTCTTCCAGATCTCCTTTGTCGAAACCGACAACGGTATGTTCCTTCCCAACCGGTATCCCCGCCAAACGCAACATAGCGAACGAAATCCACATAACCGCTCTCGTCACCGGATAAAGCAAAAGATAACAAACGAAAAAGGGCAGCCTTAAAAAACGGAACCAAAAACCCGGATTCGACCGAACCACCGCCATTGGCAGACAAACGGCGACAAGCACTATGAAAACGGTGGCAGCCAACACCTCGATAACAATTTCAGCCCCCGTAGGGATTGTAGATCGTGCGGATATCGATTGTACCCACTCGATCACGCCCAAAGTGTAAATCACCAGAGCAATGCTGTTACCGACCAAAATCGTAGCATGATACCGCCCCGGATTCTTCACAAACACCTCCGAGACGAATCCCAACAAACCGTTTTGTTTTCGTTCGATTTCGAGTTTCAATTTATTGGTATTGGTATACGCGACCTCCATTCCACAAAAAAATGCGGAGAGCAACACGGCAACCAATGTAAGTATCGACACGCTACCCATCTCTATTCCTTCGTCGGACCACTTTCCCGCCGGACCGTCTCTCCGGATAGCGGGGCATTTCCGGAAACGTTTACCGACTGATTGTCGGAGACGGTGGAGCCGCCTTGTTTTTCACCCTTGCTTTTTTCTTTCTCCTCCAAAGAATCGGTCTGTTCATTCGGTGAAACATCCAAAGCCAATTTCCCGACATAATTTCGGAAAGTCCACATTTCGAACTTGTCGTCCGATTCGAATCCCTCTCCGACAAACACATCATCGCCTTGTACCACCTTGGAATCGACATTCGAATATACTCGACGTGTTTTCTGATCCCAAAACAATTGTTGCGTATAAAGCGTCTGATTGTTCATTCCGGTAGCCACGACATTTCCTCTTGCCTCCCACAATTCGCGATTCTCGTAAAAAATGGCATAATCAGCCACCAATGTAGACTCGATCACTTCCGTCGAATCCTTATACGTTTCGATATCCACCCCGTAACGGAACTCCATATAGGGTTCACGTGCCAACTCGTAGCGCTCCATCAACGGGGTTTTGAACCGATAGCGCTTGTGCCCGTTCTCACTGACAATCAGTGTTAACGTATCGCTTGACTGAGTCATCAGGGTCTCAGGATTCCGCTCATCGACCTTTGGTTCGGATCGACATGAAAACAGCAAGATAGCACTCCCCGCAACGAGGAGTGCTACCATTACCTGCTGATATGCAGACCGGATCGGCACGTGCAGAACGTTTATCAGTTACCTGCTTTTACCGTAGTCCGACCGCTGATCCAACCACAGCGCACATCATACGAAGCGCCATCATTCAAACCGCGGAAGAAACACTCCTCTTTCGACGGGAAATTGGAACGGTAGGCAGCGATCAGACTCTCTACATTCTTCAACTGCGTTTCGTCATTGGCAAAAATGCGGCGTGCATTGAGGATCGTATCGTACGCCAACCAGTAAACCGTCTGGCGATCGAAATCGGCACAAGCAGTCACGCCCTCTGCATATGCTTGAGCGAGGGAGATATATGCATAACCGTTTCCAGGTTCGATATCGATGGCCATTTGAGCAAACTCAGCGGCACTTTTGGGATTTTTGGAAGCCAGTTCGGTTACAGAAATCTGTACGCAGAGATTGGCCTTCTCGGCGGGGTCGGTCTCGTTCTGAACGGCCTGATGCAAATATTCCAGTGATTTAACGAAATTTCCGTTCTTCTCATACGCCGAAGCCAACTGAATAGCAGTAGCGGTCGAAGGCTCTTTCGCAAAAAACTTTTCACCCACTTCAAAGTAGAAAGGAGTGCGACACTCCCCGCGTCCCAAGAGGTTGAATGCTTTTCGGAGGTTTTCCAGATTATCGGGTTCACTCTCCAGGCGAACTTTGAAGATCTTCTCAAGGTTTTCGCAATTGGCCGCACCGCTATTTATAAATAAGGCATCGAATGTAGTCTTTGCCTCATCGGCCGAAGGATCAGTAACTTTTTCCATAAGTGCGGCGAGTTTTTCGTAATCATTCATGTACTCGTCCGTTTCAAGAATCTCCGACTTATAGTCTTCGGTCAACTCGTTGAAGAAAAGATTGATCAAATCGGGATTAGGATCATCGATACTTGCGTTGATTGCCTCCATGAAAACATTCCGGATTCCCTCACGATCACTGGATTTGAAAGTCAGATAATCTTTTGCCTTTAGTTCCAGGATGTAGGTCCGGCCATAACGCTCGTGATCGCCGAAATACTTCATACGCAAGTCATAGAGCATCATAAGAGAATCGGCAAACATGTTCCTTTCAGGCAAAGTTCTGGCCCGGTTGATCTTATTTCTGTAAATATTGATGCCGTACACATAGATACTTTGAAGCGCACCGGGACAATTTTCAATCAACTGAGGCAAATAACTGGTAGCCAATGCAAAGTTATTATTGTCGTACGCATCCTTGTAATAATTGAAAATCATGACATTCTGATGTCGTTGTTCCTGTGTGGCATTTTCGCCCCACTCCGGACCGAACTGCTGATTCTGAGCGGACAGATTTACACCCGAAACGACCAGAAGTACGAAAAACAGTAATTGTAACCCCTTCGATTTCATAACAACTCTCCTTTAATTTACTATCATAATATATATTTTACTATCTTTTAATCGTATTTTGGTTTTACAAACCAGTAATCTTCACCGAACAGGCTCAATCCCACGGAAAATTTAACGAAGTTTTCCCGGATCATACCGTTGTTGATATTTCCCCTTCTGCCGAGTTCCAAGCCAAGGTCGAGACTGTTCCGTGCGGTCATTCCCAACGGGATACCAATTCCGAAGGTCAATGCGCCCTCGTTGATCTTCTGTCCTTTGAGAACCATGTAATAGTTGCTGTACCGGAAACCGGCCCGATATGTCCATCGTTTCAGCAGATTCCGCACATCGCCTGGATTGGGAGTAAATTGTCCTCCGAAACGAATCGTATGCGTATTGCGAAAATCGACCTCCTCGGTTTTGTCTGCGCTGTTGACTTCTCCCCAATTGCTGAAAGCATAATCAGCCCCGATGCTGAACTTTGCCCTGTGCAGGAAAAATCCCACGCCATAGGTATCGGGCAATCGGAAATTCGATGTATAGTGTTTATAGAGAACCGTATCGCCATTGTAGTTATTGGAAGGCAAATAATTGGTCACTTTCCCATTCATCCGGCCACCCATATTGTAAACGGCACCGACCGTCAGAATCGTCTTGGGGTTGTAGATCAGGTTGGCCTGTATCCCGAAGTTTGCCATCACCCGATTGATCTCTTCATCCTTTTGTCCTGAAACAGAAGAGAGGGTTCCGCTACCCGTAACCTGGGTGATCGATGTCCCGTATGCCCGTTCGATATTGCCATGATAGTAAACGGCTTCGGCGCCGATCGATACATTACGGAAAAGTTCGTATCCCACACCCCATTTGAACTGGGTAACGCCCCCTGAACCTTCATATACGTATTTTACCTGACAGATCGTTGCACCCACATCCTGTGACTGGTCGATGCCTTGTACCCGGTAACCCACGCTACTGAAAGGCGTTATGCTAACCGTTGTTCCGAGTCGTCTCGCCAAGGGGAGCGAAAGAGCCACATCCCGCACATTGAATGTATTGTGCAGATTTTTGGCCGAAGCAGTTTTAGCGTAAAAGTTCTGTCCTTCCAAGCCGAAATTGAAAATCGCGCTCTTTTGTCCGATCGAGCTGTAAGAAGCAGGATTCATATAATTGATATTAAAGGAGCTGCGATATCCTATTCCCGCTCCGCCCATACTACGAATATTGGCGGGTCCCTGAATAGACAAGTCGCCGATACCATAGAATGTATAGGGGGAAAAGGCATTGATGCTACTGCCCTGCCCTTTTACGACAGAAGGCAGTCCCATAGCAATCACCGACAATACGCCAACAACTATTTTTCTACCCTGCATTATGTTCTAAAATTCTGTTCAACCCGATAGTAACCAGATCGTAATTTGCAAATATCGTATTTTTTAATCGATCTACAAAAAATTTTGCATCTCCGCCGGTAAAAATCACCGATAAATTTTCAAATCTGCGATTCAATCGTTCCATGTATCCCTCCATTTCGAACACCACTCCGTTCAGGACACCGCTTACGATCGCCTCAGTGGTGGTTCCACCCAACAACGGGTATGATTCGGTAAAATCGCACATCGGAAGGTTTGCGGTAAATTCGTGCAAGGATCGGAAACGACACCACACCCCCGGCAAAATGTTGCCTCCAAGATATTCGCCTTCTGTGGTGACCACATCGACAGTTATGGCCGTACCGAAATCGGCAATCATAACATTTCTGTCCGGCATGAGCCAATGTGCACCTACAGCGGCGGCCAACCTGTCCTGACCGAGAGTCTCGGGAGTTCGATAGCTGTTTTTAATAGGGACGGGCGTATCCGGGGACTGACGGACAAAAAGTTCCATACGTCGTTCCAGCCACCCTTCAACCTCTGCCATAGGACCCCGCGTAGAGGCGAGAATTGCCCGCTTCAAATCGGGGAAATCCGCACTCAACCGTTCCAGATCTGCCGTACCGAGATTCTCCGTTGAGAAACGACCCGCCACCTCATCGCCATCAAAAACGACGAGTTTCGCACAACTGTTTCCTATATCGGCGACCAGATTCATTTTTCCCATTCGACCGTTCGTTTCATTCGACCGTACCCGACAAGCATGGCTTACCGGATGAGCCGTTCACCGCCTCCCCGTTTTTGCCTATCTGCTCGCTCATGCGATCCAGACAACGCCACGCCTCTTCCAGACTATTTATATTTCTAACTGTCAAACCCACCCTATTATTGTTTTGCCGGATAACAAATTTATCCGTCCGTTCCGACACATACCTCAGGATTGAGATAAAAAGGGAACTTTTATAATAAGGGGAGGAACCGTCCGAAACGAATTGCAACAACATCAATCCGTTTTTCACCTTGACTTTTTCGAAGCCCAAAGCGACACAACGCCACCTCAACCGTACCACGTGCAACAAATCTTCAGCTGCTTTGGGCAGTGCGCCGAAACGGTCGGTAAGCATATCGACAAAACGTTTCAACTCGGATTCTTCGTTCATGTCATCCAATTCCCGATAGAGCCGCAATTTTTCGCCGCTTTGTCCGATATAACTGTCCGGCAGCAAAGCTTCCGTATCGGTTTCCACCGTACAGTCCGAGACGTACCGAAGCTGTTGCGACGACTCGACCCCCATCAAATGATCAACATCCGCCGCTCCTTCGGCCCGTAATTCTGCGACCGCTTCCGAAAGAATTTTCTGATAGGTTTCGAACCCCATATCCGCAATGAATCCACTCTGCTCAGCTCCCAGCAGATTGCCTGCACCGCGGATATCAAGGTCTTGCATAGCCAAATTGAATCCGGCGCCCAAATCGGAAAACTCTTCGATCGCCCTCAACCGGCGGCGGGCTTCCGAAGTAAGCAACTCATCCGGGGGAGAGAGCAAATAGCAATACCCCTTCCGATCGGAACGGCCAACCCGTCCTCGAAGCTGGTGGAGATCGCTCAGGCCGAAATTCTGGGCATTGTTGACGATAATGGTATTGGCATTGGGAATGTCGATACCATTTTCGACGATTGTGGTTGCCACCAGTACGTCAAATTCGCCGTAGATGAAATCCATAATGATCTTTTCAAGTTTCTGGGCCGGCATCTGGCCATGTCCTACGACTGTCCGGGCCTTTGGACACAGCCGTCGCACCATACCTTCCATCTCGAAAATATCTTCCACCCTGTTGTGGACAAAATAGACCTGTCCTCCACGCCCCAATTCGAATTCAATAGCTTCGCGAATGATCTCTTCGTCGAACACGTGCGACTCGGTAGCGATCGGACGACGGTTCGGCGGCGGGGTTGCGATTACCGAAAGATCTCGCGCACCCATCAGCGAAAACTGCAATGTCCTGGGAATGGGAGTTGCGGTCAGGGTCAACGTATCCACATGTACACTCATCTGGCGCAATTTCTCCTTGCTGGCCACACCGAATTTCTGCTCCTCGTCAATGACGAGCAATCCCAAGTCCTTATATTTTACATCCTTACCCAATATTTTATGGGTTCCGACAAGAATATCGATTTTCCCGGCCGCCAACTCTTCGAGAATCTCTCTGGTCTCTTTGGCGGATCGGACACGACTTAACATCTCGACTTTCACGGGAAAACCTTTGAGTCGATCGGCAAAAGTCCGATAATGCTGCAAAGCGAGGATCGTCGTGGGGACCAAAACGGCCACTTGCTTCGAATCGCACACCGCCTTGAAGGCTGCCCTGACAGCCACTTCGGTTTTCCCAAATCCCACATCGCCACATATCAACCGGTCCATCGGCTGGGGCGATTCCATATCTTTTTTCACCAGTTCCACGGCCTTCTGCTGATCCGGAGTCTCCTCATACAGGAAAGAGGCTTCCAACTCATGTTGCAGGTAACCGTCGGGCGAGAAAGCGAAGCCTCCGCCCGCTTTCCTCTCCGCATAGAGAGCTATCAATTCCCGTGCAATGTCCTTGACAGCCTTTTTGGCAGCGGCCTTCATGCGTTGCCAGGCTCCCGTACCGAGTTTATAGATTCTCGGAGGGGTATCACTGTCTTTGTCTTTGTATTTCGATATGCGATGCAGGGCATGAACGTTCACCAGGAGCACATCGCCGTCGCGATAGACCAGTTTCACCGCTTCATGCTGCTTACCGTTTTCGACAGTTTTGACCAACCCTCCGAAACGGCCGACTCCATGATCGATATGCACCACATAATCGCCCACCTTCAATTCGTTCAGTTCCGCGATTGTCAAGCTTTCGCTCCGGTCGACTTCTCCTCGAAGAGAATACCGGTGGTAACGATCGAAAATTTGATGATCCGTATACAGGCACAACCGCAAATCGTGGTCGACGAATCCTTCATGAAGTGTCATCGCAACCGGCACGAACTCGATTGTCTGCACGCCTATCGAGGCAAAAACATGTTCGAGACGTTCGATTTGCGCTCTGTTTTCTGAAAGGATGCATACTTTAAATCCTTCGGACGTATGCGAGTGGATGTCTTCAGCCAGAAGTTCGAACTGTTTATTGAATGAAGGCTGAGGGGAGGTGTGTATCTCCACACTCGACCGGCAGCGCCGCTCCTTGACGTCATCGCGACAAAACAGCATGCTCCGGCCTTCCGTTTCCGCCAAAAATTGTTTTCGACTGGTCACCTTTCCATCCACTCCTGCCGGGTCGCTCTCTTCGGCGACCAATTTCCGACGAATCTCGTCGAAACGTCGCAGCATGTAATCCGGATCTTCGATCCACCAAGTCGCCTCGCCCACGAATTCAGCGAACGAGATCCTTGCTCCGCCATTCGAAACCCGTTTCAGGTCGGGGATGATCTCCACCTTGTCCAACCGGTCTGTCGAAAGTTGCGATGCAATCTCGAAACGTCTTATCGATTCCACTTCGTCACCGAAAAAATCGAGTCGATACGGTTTGTTTTCGGCATATGAAAAGACATCGAAAATCCCTCCCCGAATTGCATACTGTCCGGGTTCTCCCACGAAATCGACTTTTGTAAAACCGTATCCGGCAAACCGTTCCTCAAGGGTCTCCATGGAAATCGTATCGCCGACGGCGACTGTTGTGGTCTGGCGTTCCAATTCACGGATATCGGCCACCTTTTCGACCAACGCCTCAGGATAGGTACAGATCAAAAGAGAGCCCTCTCGAAAATTCCGTACGGCACTGAGCGCCGCCGTTCGCTGAACCATTCCCGAAGCATCCTCACGGCCGAACTGAATGGACCGTTTGTAACCTGTCGGGAAAAAAAGCACCTCATCTTCGGGAATCAACGCATAGAGATCGTTGCACAGATATGCCGCCTTATCCCGGTCATCACATACCAATACATGTATACCGCCGCATTTGCGCACTGTGGCAGCTGTGTAAAATGCGAATGAGGAACCGGCCAAAGTCTTCAATTCGACAGTATTCCCGCCGTACGCAGCGGCAGAGAGCCGATCGACTGCATCGGAAGAGGCGACGGCACCCATTATTTTTTCCCGTTCGGATAAGACCATGCCCTTACAACTCTTCCCTTGTCCCACTTCTTCCGCCATTCGGATTTTTCCGTCCATTGTCCTTACAACAGGGTTCTGTTCTTTCTGTCCAGGATTTTCGTATCGACAATACCGAGCGACTGATCGATATTCAACTTGATCCGACACCGATACCGCATCCGCCATTTCAGTATGAAACTGGGAAATCCCTTTTTAAGATAAGCCGCCACGAACGGACTCGCCACGAGACGCAGGAACTTGATTTTCTTGTCGGCTGCATAATAGGCGATCTGGTTTTCAATCTGCTGATCGAGAAGTATCGTAGGAGAGATTTTACCGGTACCGTTGCATGCCGGACACACCTCTTTCGATTCCGAAATCGCCTCCGGACGCACCCGTTGTCGGGTAATCTGCATCAAACCGAACTTCGACAGGGGCAGAATGGTATGTTTTGCTTTGTCTCCGGCCATCAGTTCCTGCATGGTAGCATGGAGTTTTTGCCGATTTTCAGCTTTATGAAGATCGATAAAGTCAACAATGATAATGCCTCCCATATCACGCAATCGCAACTGCCGTGCAATTTCAGCGGCAGCTGCAAGATTCACATCCATTGCCGTACTCTCCTGATCATCATCCACTTTTGCTCTGTTCCCGCTGTTCACATCGATCACATGCATGGCTTCCGTATGTTCGATAATGAGATATGCGCCTCGTTTGAGGGAAACATATTTGGCAAAGAGCGATTTGATCTGTTTCGAGATATCGAAATGGTCGAAGATCGGGGCGTTGCCCTTGTAGAGTTTGACAATCTTCTCCTTATCGGGGGCAATGATTTTGATATAATTCCGAATCTCTTCGTAGAGGGCCTGGTCATTGACCGATATCGTACTGAACGACCCGTTGAGGGAGTCCCTGATAATGGTATTGGTCCGGTTCATTTCGCTCTGCAACAAAGCCGGAGGAGTCAGGGTCCGTATATTGTTCAAGGCAGCTTCCCATTTTTTGATAAGCGCCATGATATCCTGTTCGATGTCGGTCTCATTGCGTCCTTGTGCTGCCGTACGGACAATAACCCCGTAATTTTTAGGCAAGACGCCGTCCACGATCTTTTTGAGTCGTTTCCGTTCTTCGTTCGAACGGATTTTCTGGGACATGGATATCTTGTTCGAGAACGGGATCAACACCACATTGCGACCTGCCAACGAAATGTCGGAGGTCAAACGTGGTCCTTTGGTTGAGATCGCCTCCTTGGCGATTTGCACCATGATCGACTGTCCGCCGGCAATAACGGATGATATCTTACCGCTCTTACCGAGAGCCGGTTCATAGCGCATCGTTTCGAACCGGATATTTTTCTTTCTGTTCGACAGATTGCCTACGAGTTTATGCAAGGTGGGAAACTGGGTACCCAGATCTAAATAATGAATGAAAGCATCTTTCTCGTGGCCTATATTTATAAATGCAGCGTTGAGACCGGGCATGATTTTTCTCACCTTGCCCAGATAGATGTCTCCTACTGCAAAACCGTTTTTTACACTCTCCTTGTTCAGTTCGACCAACTGTTTGTCTTCCACAAGTGCGATTGTGATCTCGGTGGTCGTAACATTGATTATCAGTTCCCTGTTCATTTAAATTCCATATTAACAGCCTCTTGATACCGGGATGCATATCCGCATGCCGTTCCCTTGCGCTTCCGCATGCCGTTTCTCATCATCCGGGGAAACCATTCGAGGCCATGTGCGTTTGGGAAAACCGCCACTAAAGAATAAATAAAGCCAAAGACCCATGCGATGTCTTCAGCTTTATTTATTTCACACAGAACATAAGAAACTTACCGCCTACTTTTTCTTTTTATGTCTGTTTTTTCTCAGACGTTTTTTACGTTTGTGGGTAGCCATCTTATGCCCTTTTCTTTTTTTACCACTTGGCATAGTTTCTTGATTTTTTTAATTGGTGGTTAGAAAATCCCCGTTATTATGCGTTTTTCACTTTGACGGCAAAACTTTTGGAAGGTTTGAAAGCCGGAATGTTGTGTGCGGGAATCGTGATCGTCGTGTTCTTCGAAATGTTGCGGGCAACCTTGGTCGCACGTTTCTTGATGATGAAACTCCCGAAACCTCTCAGATACACATTGTTTTTCGCAACAAGCGATCCTTTTACACTTTCCATGAATGCTTCAACGATTTGTTGAACCTGTACTTTCTCCACGCCAGTCTGTTTGGCGATTTCGTTTACAATATCAGCCTTTGTCATATCCGTAAAAATTTAAAAAATTGTTCTCGCATCGACGGATCACTCCGTTACAACGTGCAAATATACAATATTTATTCTTTTAATTCCCAAAAGCGTAGCATTTTTTTATATTTTCTTTGGTTTCTTCATTCGAAATATTTGGGAAACAGAAATACTGGCCGCCATTCGTCCGAGGTGTATTGCAAAAACCGGCCCAAACTCGTTCAGAATCTCAACATAAAACACAAAATACTGATTAACAGTTTTTTTTATTTTCACATTTACAGGTTGTTCCGACTATCTTCACACATTAATCCTGACAACAGCGCAATAATTGTCTCTTTTTTGCATTCTTATAATAGGGAAGAATTTTTATTTTTGTCGTACGACAAAACGCAAGCCTTATGAATGATGTCAAAATACTTTGGGTGGACGACGAGATCGAGTTACTCAAGCCCCATTTGCTTTTTCTGCGTTCGAAGGGTTACGATGTGGAGACCTCGAACAACGGTTTCGATGCCATCGAGATGGTAAGGAATACACCGTACGACCTTATCATCCTTGACGAGATGATGCCGGGTATGACGGGACTTGAAACCTTGCCGCGGATTAAAGAGGTACGACCCAATACGCCGGTCATCATGGTAACCAAAAGCGAAGAGGAAAACATCATGGACAAGGCGATCGGCTCGAAGATTGCCGATTACATTATCAAGCCCGTTAATCCGAATCAGGTACTGCTTTCCATCAAAAAGAACGTTCACTCGCGCCAACTGGTCACCGAACAGACAACGGCAGATTACCGTGCCGAGTTCGGTCAGATATCATCCTCCTTCTCCGAAGCCGCCACATTCGCCGACTGGTGTCATATTTACAAGAAACTGGTGAATTGGGAGATCGAGTTGACCGAATCGACGGATGCCGGCATCCGCGAGATTCTCTCTTATCAGAAAAACGAGGCAAACAACGAATTCGGGAAGTTCGTAAAACGTCGGTACCTCGGATGGATCAACGATCGGGACGAAGAGACACCCGTCATGTCACACACATTGATGAAGAGCAATATCTTTCCCATCGTGGAGCAACATCGGAAAACGACGTTGCTGCTGATCGATAATTTCCGTTACGACCAGTGGCGGTCGATCGATTCGCTTCTCCACCCCTGGTTCGACATCGCTTCCGAGGAGTTTTTTTGCAGCATCCTGCCCACTGCCACTCAATATGCGCGCAATGCTATTTTTGCGGGTCTGATGCCGTTGGCCATCGACAAGCTAATGCCGGACCAGTGGTTGAACGACAACGAGGAGGGAGGCAAGAACATGTACGAGGAGGATTTTCTGCGCAGACAGCTGCAATCGGGAGGGAAATCCTGGAAAACCACTTTTGACAAATTGGTACGACCGGAAGCAGGACGCAAACTGATCGACAATATTCAACATGTATACGATGCCGATTTTTCGGTGATCGTTTACAACTTTCTGGACATACTCTCTCACGCCCGTACGGAAACCGAAATCATACGGGAATTGACCGAAGACGAGGCTGCATTCCGTTCATTGACCCGTTCATGGTTCGAGCATTCCGATCTTTTTACGCTCTTGAAATTGCTTTCCGAACGCGGTCACACGGTAATCATCACCTCCGATCACGGGACCATTCGCGTGGATAACCCGATCAAGGTGATCGGCGATCGCGAGACATCACCGAATCTGCGCTACAAAACCGGACGGAATCTCAACTATAATCCGAAAGAGGTATTCGAGATCACCCGACCGCAAGAAGCCCAACTACCGCAGAGCAACATCACCTCCACCTATATTTTCGCTCTCGGACGCGACTTTTTCACCTATCCCAACAATGCCAACCAGTTCATCCGGTACTATAAAAACACGTTCCAACATGGGGGTATCTCCATGGAAGAGATGATGGTTCCCTATATCGTACTCTCGCCGAAGGGGAATTCATAAAGACAGCATGTCGACCCGAATTTCTTTCCGTTCGTGCGAACTGAGAGGGATGGCATGGGGTTCCGAATCGCATCGGATTTCGAACCGTCTCACAAACCAAACGGACGGTCCTCGGCTTTCCGGGCGACAAGCCGGCAAAAGGGAATGGGTGGCATTATTTGCGGTTTTTTTGCTACCTTTGGGACATAATCGCAACAGCAGATGGAAACAATCGAGATCGGAGGGTTGAAAGAGTTGTCGGAAGCGGTGGATACACTGATCAGGCTTTTCGGCGACCATCGGGTAATCGCCTTTCAGGGAGACATGGGCGCCGGGAAAACAACATTGATACGTGGAATATGCGAACAGCTCGGGATCGCCGACACCGTAACGAGTCCCACGTTCGCCTTGGTAAACCAATACGCATTGCCTTCGGGGGAACCGGTCTATCACTTCGATTTCTACCGAATCGACCGGATCGAGGAGGCCTACGACTTTGGTTACGAAGAGTATTTTTACAGCGGACACTTATGCCTGATTGAATGGCCGGAAAGGATTACGGAGCTGTTGCCGGAGGAGACGTTCACCGTCCGTATCGAGATCACGGGCGACGAGAGCCGGAGGATCACGGCGGGCGTGCACTGATCTTCGGCCCTATTTTCCTGCCGAGCCATACGGGACTCATCTCCGGATCTCATGTTCGGTCCTTTGCAGGCGAATCATTGGTTTTACCTTTGTTGCCCGATCCGGTTGCTCCATAGATCATCTGC
>CASDWR010000190.1 GCA_949284665.1 uncultured Rikenellaceae bacterium
CCACATTAAACCGGTCTCGTTCGGGATTCACCGCATCGTAGGAATCGCTCGCTCCATGATCGGACGTAAGCACGAAAAGCACTGCGTCCTGTTTTCCGTATTGGGCCTTGATGAAACCGATCAGCTCGGCAAGTGTGGCATCCAGCCGATAGAACATATCCTCCATTTCCATCGATTCGGGGCCGAATTTACTGCCAACATAACGGGGCGTATCGAAACAGATGTTCAATATATCCACCCGGTCATCCTTCCCCAGGTCTTCGTAGATAATCGCCTGCCGGGCAAAATCCGCCACCAAATCGTTCCCTGCCGGGATTGACAACAACTCCCGATAATCATGACAGCGGGTTTTCCCGGCATCGGTCGGTGTGAAAAATTTCCGGAAAGTCGAGGTTTCCGTAAAATCAAACACCGAATAGCGCTTATTCACATAGCTCTCCCGAGGGCGAAAAAGTTCCCATTTTTCATACAGATATCTGTCGCCGGCATTTTGTTCATTATAGTTGATTACCCAACCGGGAAGATACAACATATATTTGTTCGATGAGGTCCAATTACAAGTCGATGGATCAAGCCAATAGACCTCGGTACCCTGACCTCCCATCACAACCGCCGAAACGGGATCCGCCGCAATCGTTACCACTTTACTTGCGGGACTTTCCCGGACAAGTTCGTCACCGAGTGTCGGTACGGTCAGATTTACATTGGAATATTTGCACAGGCCTGGTTCACAATAGAGGCCTTCCGCCTCCGGATCCTCTATCAACTGCACCGGTTTACCCGTCACATAATCGACCCATCGTTCCCCCACCACACCGTGTACCGATGGATTCGCCCCTGTCGTCAGTGTCGCAAGCGTCGCAGGCGAGAGTGTCTGCATGAATCCGTACCGGCTCTGCGAAAAGGTGATTCCGTTGTTCATCAAACTTTTGAAACCACCCTCCGAGAGGTTGTCCGCAAAACGGGTCAAATAATCGCTGCGCATCTGGCTTATCACGATATTAACGACCAACCGGGGACGTTCGGCCGCATGAAGTTCCGGGGCTCCATATCCCCCGAAAAAGAGAATCGTTGCAATAAAGAGGAATTTACGCATCATCGGTTATCGATTTGAGCCGTAAAGATAGTAATTTTTTCACGATTCATCCCATGTACGGGCACTTCGGAATCCCTTTTTAGAAGGACGATTCGATCGGGATCTTCCCGTCCAGGCGATCGAACTCTTCTTTAAAATCGGCCTCAGGGAGCTCTTGGGCAAGTGACTGGAGAGATGTGCGAATCGCCAATCTGAAACGCTCGGCAGCAACGCTGTCCGGGAACATCACACGATGGCCGACCCCTGCGATCACCTTTTCGATACGTGACAAAAGTTCCCGCGTACGTGCAGAAAAAAAAGTGGCGGAAAATTTGTCGCATACGTATGCCACTGCCTGCGAAGAAGGGTGCACCATATCATCCCCGTAAAAACGATAGTCGCGCAGGTCGTCCGTCACGATCTCGTAAGCCGGGAAGTAAACGACCTCATCATGATTCTCGGCGAGCATACCTGCCGCTACTCTTAAAATCGCTTTGCTGAATGCATTGCCTGACAGTCCATCCTTCAAATGACGGATTGGACTGACCGTCAGGATCACCTTCTTTCCTTTCAACGGACCGGCCAACAACCGTTCGTATGTATCGACAATCTCCCGAACCTCAAGCCGGCGTCGCACAAACTCCCCGGCGGGAAATTTATGGCAATTGGCCACGACAACTCCGCCGGGCCGCTCATAAACCCACGCGGTGCCGAAAGTCAGAATCACGCACCCGGCTTCAGCCAATGCAGTTGCACCGCATCGGGCCGCCTCGTTGACCCGGGACAAAACCGCACCGGCATCGCAACCCGAAAAAGAACCATGATGCGAAAAACTGTGCCACAGATTACCGTCCCATTCCAGATCAGACTCCGTATAGACCTTGCCGGCTGCCAACTCATCCAACATCCGGGCAATCGACGACGGATTGAACAATATGCCATATGGATTTCCGGAAACCCGGAATTTCAGTCGTTTCAAATAGTGCGACACCTCTTCGGCAAAACACGACCCGGCAGTCAGAATCCGAGTGGCATGATCGATCCTGAAAGAAGCCGGCTCGATCGATATTTCCGTACGAAATTTCATCATCGCTTTTCCCGGGGACACTTTACACTGCTCCGTCCCGTTGCAAAGGTAGGAAAACAGACGAAAATTCCCTACCTTTGGAGCGGTCGAAACACAAAACCCGAAACATTTATGTTGACTTTCCCCTGTTGCAAAATCAATCTTGGCCTCGATATTCTGTCACGTCGTACGGACAGCTACCATGATATCGAAACCGTCATGTATCCCGTTGCAGGCCTGTACGACAGTCTGGAAATCATCCGATCCGCCGACCGAGAACTCTGTTTCACGGTTTCGGGAATCGACACGCAATGTCCTCCGGAGCAGAATCTGGTTTTACGCGCCTGTCGACTCATGCAAGAGCGGTACGACACGCCGGGCATGCGAATTCATCTTCATAAGGCAATCCCCTTCGGTGCCGGTCTGGGAGGAGGTTCGGCAGATGCCGCTTTCGCCATCAACACCATCGATGCCGTTTTCGGACTACACCTCGATCTCTCCACACGACGAATGTTGGCCGCCGAATTGGGTAGCGATGTCCCGTTTTTCATTACCGGCACTCCCGCACTTTGCAGCGGACGGGGCGAGATTCTAACACCTTGTCCGATCGACCTTCGGGGTAAAACGCTGCTGATCGTCCACCCCGACCTACACATATCCACGGCAGAAGCGTATGCAGGCATCTCACCGGTTATCCCCGAACGTCGTCTGGAAGTACGTATTGCCGAGCCGATCGACCAATGGCGTCATACAGTGACCAACCGCTTCGAAGAGTCGCTTTTCGCCCGCCATCCCGAACTGCATGCAATCAAGAAGGCTCTTTACGAATGCGGAGCGCTCTATGCTTCCCTCTCCGGCTCCGGTTCCGCCCTTTTCGGCATTTTCGAGGATCGCCCCGTCTACCGTCCCGTAACGCCGCACGAGCAAACCTTCATCCTCCCCGTTCGATAACACTACTACACAGCAGGAAACCCCTTCGGAGAATCCGACGGCAAACACATTTAACAGGAGCCCGTCTTGTGTCTTCTTACTCACCAAACATGAAAAAGACCGCCACAGCGGTCTTTCCCGAATCATATCGCACCCAAACCCTCCGCCTAAGGGAAGGCCGTGCGGGAAACAAAGATCATTCGCCAGCCAAATACCCTTTGCCTTGGGCATCCATACCTATCGAAAGGCGGTCGGACCGGGAGGACAAGCCGCCTACTCCACGGCTACCTTGACAATCGCTTTACGTACCGTTCCGTCACCCACCAGCGGAGCATGTCCGTCACCGGGGAAGAAGATCACCATCTGTCCCGAAGAAAGGGTCACATAGGTGGTCGGTGCATCAGCGTAAAAAATAATGTCTTTCTCCTCATTCATCGGGGTCTGTACCGTCTTGCAGTCCGAACGGGAAACCCAACCAAACGATTCCGTCCCACGGATGACAATCTGAATGTCGATGTATTTGTCGTGCGCCTCGACCCTGGCATCCTCTTTTTTCTTGAGTTGATGATCTTTGACCGTTACATACGCCTTGTCTCCATCGATTTCGTAGCGGCCGTCTTCAAGCATGGCCAAATCGATTCCCGAGAGATAATCACATACTTTCGCGAAATGAGGGTTCAACGATACCAACTCCTTCAGTCCCTTCAAACTATTTACAATCATAATTTTTAAAAATTTTTAAATTAAGAGCTTTTCTATGGTTCAAATTTCAAAAGAATAATTCCGTGACTCATTCATCATTGCCGGCTATCATCAATCCGGCCACGATGGGACTGTGATCGGAATACTCCACATCCGCAACCCGATAACGTCGTGTCCCGATACCTTCGGAAACCAAGATATAATCTATCCGGAACATGTTGAAAATCCCATGATATGTACTTACCGCCCCTCTTCCCTTCTCCACATAGGTGTCGGACAATGGTCCGCGGATCGTTCGATACGTATAAGACATGGGGGAATCGTTGAAATCTCCGCAAACGATAACCCGATAAGGCGATCGCGCAATAAAGGCAGCCAACGAATCAGCCTGTGTCGCCCGCAGGCTGTTATTGGTTCGCAGTTTTTTGACAATATCCTTTATCTTACGGTCGTTGTAGGCATCTTTTACGATTCGACCGCTGGTAATAAAATCCCGGTCATCGACACTGATACTCGTATTCTGAAGATGATTGTTGATCACACGCACCGTATCCCGACGAATCTTCACATCTGCCCAAATCATCCGGGAACGGGACGACTCAGGAAGAATCGTACCGTTGGCAATGATCGGATATCGGCTGAAGATAACCAGCCCCAATCCATTGGCATCGGGATCGTAATTTTTCGGATCGTAATTCTTGAGATATACGTACTTCATCCC